>JAYTDE010000259.1:0-15951 GCA_043736195.1 Burkholderiales bacterium
TCTTCCGGCAAGGGCACGCCCAGCCACCTCGAAATGGAACTGATCGCGCAGAGCGCGGGGCTGAAACTGCAGGACGTGCCCTACAAAAGCACAGCGCAGGCGATGACCGACACCATCGGTGGCCAGGTCTCGCTGTATTTCTCGACCCTGCCGCCGGCGCTGGCGCAGATGCGCGCGGCGAAACTGCGCATTCTCGGCATCGGCAGCGCGCGCCGCCTGGCCCAGGCGCAGGAGATCCCGACCCTGGCCGAAGCGCTGGGCCAGCCTGGCTACGAGGCCAACGTCTGGTACGGCTTCGTCGCCCCGGCCGGCACGCCGCGCGACACGCTGGCGCGCTTAGCCGATGCGGTGACCCGCGCACTCGAGCATGCGCCGGTGCGCGAACGGGTGGAGAAAAGCGGCACCGAGATCGATGTCGCGGGGCCCGATGCATTCGCCGCGCAAATCCGCCGCGAAAACGAAAAATGGTCGGCGCTGGTCAAGTCGCTCGGACTCACCGCCAATTGAAATCCGCCGTCCACGCCCCCGGATTCGAGGACTTCGCCGTCGGCGAAGTGTTTTCCACCTATCGCCGCACGGTGACCGAAACCGACCTGGTGAACTTCACCCAGTTGGCGGGCTTGCGCCTGCCGATTTTCGTCGACGACCACTGGGCGCGGCGCGAGTCACCGCACGGCGGGCGCATCGCGCCGGGATTCCTGGCGTGCACCATATCGGCCGGAATGCTCGAAAGCGTGCTCGGCGCCAACACCATCGCCGGGCTGTCGATGGACGGCTTCCGCTTTCATGCGCCGGTGCGGCCGGGCGACACGCTCGGCTGCGAGATCAGCATCGATGCGGCGAAGGAAACCTCGGACGGCTTGCGCGGCGTGCTTTCTCTCGCCATCAAGGTCATCAACCAGCACGCGGTCACGGTGCTGGAATACTCGACGCGGGTGATGCTGCGCAAGAAAGCCTGAACCGGCGCGCCAGCGTCCTCAGTTCAATCGCACATACTCGTAATCCACCGGCAAGTTGTTGATGCCGCGGTCCGGCGGCGCGATCCACGCCGCCATCTTGCCGGGCTCGACCACCCGCTGCTGCAGGCTCCTGACAAAGCGCCGGTCATCTGCCGACGGCAGGGCTGATTTGCAGACTTCATCGTAAGCCGCTTTGGCGATCGGGTTGCCGGCCAGGTCGGTGCCGATGCCGGCCCAGGCGCCAATGGCGCGATGGAAACGGTCGGACGGCAGTTTGAGCACGAAGCTGAAGCCGGCGCGCTCGATTTGCTTGTTCCAGCGCTTGAAACCGATTTCGCAATCCTTGATGTACTCGTTGCGGGTCACCGCGTTCATCGCGTTGCGCATCGCGATTTGCTCGGTCTTGACCCCGCCCATGCCGTCGGGCGCCTGGAAGGTGTAGGCCGTGTCGATTTCGCGATGGTCGGTGAACTTCGCTTCGTCCGGACGGCCCTTGATGCCATTGGCGAAATACGATCCCGCATTCGACGAGGACTCCGAGCCGAACAAATCAAGAGCGGAAGAGAACCAGAAATTCATGTACTTCTGCACCGTCGGCAAATCGATCGCACCGGCGCGCCGCACCGCGGCCGGATCGTCGGTGCCAAGTTCCTTCATCACCTCCAGCGCACGCCGCACCACGCGGCCGATGCCGGTTTCACCGACAAACATGTGATGCGCTTCTTCGGTCAGCATGAAACGAGTGGTGCGCGCCAGCGGATCGAAGGCCGATTCGGCCAGGCTTTTCAACTGGTACTTGCCGTCGCGATCGGTGAAATAGGTGAACATGAAAAACGACAGCCAGTCATCGATCGGCTCGTTGAAGGTGCCGAGAATGCGCGGCTTGTCGGCATCGCCCGAATGGCGCATCAAGAGCTCTTCGGCTTCCTCGCGACCGTCACGCCCGAAGTAGGCATGCAGCAGGTAGACCATGGCCCACAGGTGGCGGCCCTCTTCCACATTGACCTGGAACAGGTTGCGCAGGTCGTACAGCGACGGGCAGGTATGGCCCAGCAGGCGTTGCTGCTCGACCGATGCCGGCTCGGTGTCGCCCTGGGTCACGATCAGGCGTCGAAAGGTCGAGCGGTACTCGCCCGGCACTTGCTGCCACACCGCCTCGCCCATGTGATCGCCGAAACCGATGGTACGGCCCGCTTCCGGATCGGCTAAGAAAATCCCCCAGCGATAGTCCGGCATCTTGACCGTGCCATAGGTGGCCCAGCCGGCGGCATCCACCCCTGTTGCGGTGCGCAGGTAGACGTCGGAGGACAGGAAGTCGGACGGCCCCATGTCTTTCCACCAGTCGAGAAACGCCGGCTGCCAATGCTCCAGCGCACGCTGCAGCGTACGGTCGTCGGTCAGGTTGACGTTGTTGGGAATGCGTGCGTTGAGGTCGATTGTGCTCATGTCATCTCTTTCGGTATGTTCAAACTCGTTGCCAGTCAAATTTCGGTTTGCGACCGCTGCCGAACACCTTGAGCGCGCCATCGCCACCGACCGCGTTGGGTCGCTGGAAGATCCAGTTTTGCCAGGCCGAGAGGCGGCTGAAGATTCGCGTTTCCATGGTCTCCGGCCCGCCGAAGCGCAGGCTCGCTTCCATGCCGGTCAAGGCGTCCGGCGACAGTGATGCGCGCTCTTCGATGACCATGCGGATCTCGTCGGCCCAGTCGATATCGTCAGGCGCCACCGTGATCAAGCCGGCGTCCGCGGCAGCACGCGCAAAAATGGCCTGGCCCTGCATTGACCTGGCCACGCCCACTTCATGTTCGTCACCGGCGAAGCGGGTCTGGATGCGCGTCAGTCCGTTGACCATCGGGTAGGCGCCGAAATTCTGCGACGACAACTCGATCGCCGGAGACCCATCGCCATCGGCCAAGTCGAGCATGTAGCTGCGATCGGCGGCAAGCGCCAGTTCGAGCAGGGTGCCGGCGAAACACGAGCCTTCATCGATCACCGCGATCAGGCTGCGCGAGGTCACGTCCAGGCGCGCCAGGGTGCGCCGCAGAAGGCCGATGGTTTCACGCACCAGCCAATCCGAACCCTGGGCCTGCAACACGGTATCCATCGCCAGAATGTTGGACGCCGGACCGCGTGTCTTCAGCACCCAGGTGCCGATTTCCAGGTCACTGGTGCGCAGCATCAGAATCGCATCATCGAGTTCGCGTGCGAATTTCAGCGGCCACCAATCGGCAGCGGCGGCATGGATCGCGCTTGGGTCGGCCTGCGGTGCGACAGCGGGTGCGGTCACCGTCAGGGTGGCTAAGCGCGCCGCGCGATCGATGACAACATCGACCGTTTCGTAGTGATAGCCGGCGGCATCAATGGTCTTCTTGAGCGGCGTGAGCGTGATGCCGGCGGCACCAGTGGCGCGCAGGCTGCCCTGCGCCAGTTCGGCGGCGCGCGCGCGAATGTAGTCGGCGAACTGCGCCGGCTTGGCGTGGCCGTCGATCAACTTCCATTTCAGTGCTCGTTCGGCGCGCACACCTTCTGACGTGGTGCAAAAAATGTCTGCCAGGTCGCGCCGCACGCGGCGCTTGTCGATCAGACGGGTCAGGCCACCGGTGCCGGGCAGCACACCCAGGAGCGGCACCTCCGGCAGCGACACGGTCGACGAACGATCGTCCACCAGATAGATACGGTCGCAGGCCAGTGCCACTTCGTAGCCGCCGCCGGCGCAGGCGCCGTTGACCGCGGCGATGAATTTAAGCCCGTCATGGCGCGACGAATCTTCCATGCCGTTGCGGGTTTCGTTGGTGAACTTGCAGAAGTTCACCTTCCACTGATGGGTCGACAAACCCAGCATGTAGATGTTGGCGCCCGAACAGAAAATCCGCTCCTTGCCCGAGCCCAGGATCACGGTCTTGACGTTCGGGTGCTCGAAGCGGATGCGATTCAAGGCATCGTTCAATTCGATATCCACGCCCAGATCATAGGAGTTGAGTTTCAGCTGGTAGCCGGGCCGGATGCCACCGTCTTCGCGGATATCGAGGGTCAGGCGCGCGCTATCGCCCTCGGCTTCGAGCTTCCAGTGCTGGTAGCGCGACGGATGGGTTTCGAAGCTCACCGCGACTTCGGCAGGTGCGGGTTTCAGTACGGCGTTCATCGGTTCATCTCCATTAAATTCCTGCAAGCCCGGCGAGTTCTTCGAGGCTGGCTTCGAGCACGCGCCCCGAGGTATCGACGACCGCATCGGCGCGACCGTACAGGGGCGCGCGGGTCAACAGAATGCGGCGCAGGTCATCCATCGCTTCGCGATTGCCCTTCATCGGCCGCGTGTCGCCCTGGGCCAGCACGCGCGCCATGTGTTCCTCGGGTTGCGCCTTGAGCCACACGGTGTAGCAGCCGGCCAGGAGCGTGTCGAGGGTCTCGGGTTCGGAGACGATCGAGCCGCCGGTGGCGATCACGGCGCGCTCATGCAGACGCAATACGCGCAAAAGCGCGGCGCGCTCGTGGCGGCGATACCCTGCCTGGCCGTACAGCATGAAAATTTCGTTCAAGGAAGTGTCGGCTTCGCGCTCGACTTCGCGATCGAGTTCGATGAAGGGCGCCTTGATGCGCCGTGCCAGCGCCAGCCCGAGCGAGGATTTGCCGGCGCCGCGCAGACCCACCAGCGCAATGCGCCGCATGCGCGCCTTGACGTCGGCATCGAATTCGCGTGCCAGCAGGTCGTATGCGATCTTCTGCTGCGCCGGCGTCAAGCGCTTTACAAGGTTTTGCAGTCGCAGAACTTCAGGCGCGACGTGATGTTCCTCGCGCAACAACGCGGTGACCGTGACATGCAGCGCGGCGGCCACCTTGGCCAGCAGCAGAATCGAGCCGTTGCCGAGGCCGGATTCGAGCTGCGCCAGATAGCGCTCGGACACTCCCGAATCGCGTGCCAGGATCTTGCGCGTCATGCCGCGCTGAGCGCGCAGATCACGCACCCGTTCACCCAGGGTTTGCAACAAACCGGCCTGCACTTCGGCTGATTCAGCGGCCAGTTCAGAGGAGTTGTCGTCGACTTCGGTTGGCATGGGTGACACGGATTTTTCCGGGTTGCGGATCAGCAAAGCGCATTCGATAGCGGCAACGCGTGCCCGCCACCAGCAAGATGTCGCGGCAAATTACCGGCGCCTTGCCTGTTGAATCGCAAGATTACATTGCCTGCGTTTTGCACTATATTTCTTGCATTTCTCGATAAGTGCAATATAATTCATATTAACAACCTGCGAGAACGCGTGTCAAGCACTTTTTCACGGAGCAAGCGATGCCTTTAGAGGTCACCATCCTGGTCGGCACGATGACCAACACCGCGCAACTGGTCGCGCAGGAAATCGAACTTTCGTTCGACGATGAAGACACCCGGGTACATGTCCAATACATGGATGGCCTGGACGCTTCGGCAATCAAGCCAGGCCGCCTTTACCTGATCTGCTCTTCCACCTACGGTCAGGGCGATGTGCCCGACAATGCGCGCGACTTCTACGAGTCACTCGGCGCGGCGCGACCCGATCTTGGCGCGGTGCACTATGGCGTGATCGCACTGGGCGATCGTACCTACCTGCAGACCTTCTGCTACGGCGGCAAGAAGTTCGACGCGCTATTCTCGGAACTCGGCGCGCAGCGCATCGGCGAAGTGTGCCTGCACGATGCCAGTGTCGGCACCCTGCCTGAAGAGGTGTGTGTAGAGTGGGCGCAGCAATGGATTGAGCAGGCACGCAGCGAACTGGCCGCAGCCTGAAGCGGCACGCGCTACGAAATCGGTGCCTGCTGCCGATTTGAAAAAATAGCCGTCAAGGGAGACCGCCGTGGCAAGCCTTTCCAGCGCAGACCATAACGCAAGCCCGCCGCGCATGCACGTTCCGCGCGACTACAACGCCGCTTTCGACCTGCTGGAACGCAACGCCGGGCGCGCGGCCAAAGTCGCCTATATCGACGCCGGCGGCAGCCACACCTACGGGCACTTAAGCGATCGCGCTGTACGCGCGCAGAACGCACTTGCGACGCTGGGCCTGGCGCGTGAAGACCGCATCATGCTGGCGCTTCACGACACGGTGGATTTTCCGGCATTGTTTCTGGGCGCGATTCGCGGCGGCATGCTGCCGATCGCGGCCAATACGCTTCTCACCACCGCCGATTTCGAGTTTATGCTGCGCGATTCGCGCGCCAGGGCGCTGGTGGTCTCCGCCGCCCTGCTGCCGGTATTCACCCCGCTCCTGGGCCGGATCGATTCCCTCGAATACGTGATCGTGGCCGACGGATGCGCGCCCGGGCATGCGAGCCTCGATGCACTGATCGCCGCGGCCAGTGGTCAAGCCCCGGTGGCCGACACATCCGCCGATGATCCCTGCTTCTGGCTCTATTCGAGCGGTTCCACCGGCACCCCCAAGGGCACGGTGCACCTGCACTCGCACCTGATCCTCACGGCCGAACTGTATGGCCGTGCGGTGCTTAAGATTCGCGAAGACGATGTGGTGTTCTCCGCGGCCAAGCTTTTTTTCGCCTACGGCCTGGGCAACGGCCTGACCTTTCCGATGAGCGTGGGCGCGACCACCGTACTGCTGGGCGGCAGGCCGACGCCGGAGGCCGTGTTCGACCTCTTGGTCCGGCACCAACCCACCATCTTCTACGGCGTGCCAACGCTTTATGCGGCGATGCTGGCCGACCCCAAGGCACCAGACCGCGGCGCCTTGAACCTGCGCGTGTGCACCTCCGCCGGTGAAGCACTGCCGGCCGACATCGGCCGCCGTTTCAATCAAAAGTACGGGGTCGAAATCCTCGACGGTATCGGCTCCACCGAGATGCTGCACATATTCATTTCCAACCGTCCCGGCGACGTGCGCTATGGCAGCACCGGCCGCCCGGTGCCGGGCTATGCGATTCGGCTGGTGGACGAAAACGGCCAGCCGGTGGCCACAGGCGAGATCGGCGAGATGCAGGTGAGCGGCCCGACCTCGGCCCTGATGTACTGGAACAACCGCGAGAAAACCAAGAACACCTTCCTGGGCCCGTGGACCCGCTCGGGTGACAAGTACCTGTGCGATGCCGCCGGCTACTACACCTACTGCGGTCGCAACGACGACATGCTGAAGGTCGGCGGCATTTACGTTTCGCCCTTCGAAGTCGAGGCCGCGCTGCAAACCCACCCCGCGGTGCTGGAAGCAGCGGTGGTGGCGCAGGAAGACGACGAACACCTGGTAAAACCCAAGGCGTATGTGGTCTTCAAGCAAGGCGCAAGTGCCAGCGACGAGGAACTCAAGGCCCACGTGAAAGCCCGACTCGCGCCTTACAAGTACCCGCGCTGGATCGAGATCGTGCCTGAGCTACCCAAGACCGCGACCGGTAAAATCCAGCGCTTCAAGCTGCGCTCGAAGTAACAATCCGGCGCAGACCAGGTTTTTTCGTAACCTTTTCGATTCTGATTTGTCGGGCTCCGCCCGCAAATCAGAACCAGACAAGCCGGGCAAAAGTAGGTGTGCACTTTTGTCCGCTTTTTATATGCCCTTCATAGACATCAACGGTTCCACGCTCGAGTATCAACGCTTCCCCGGCGCCGCCAACCGCGCCGCCATCGTCATGTTGCACGAGGGCCTGGGTTCTGTTTCGATGTGGCGCGACTTTCCGGCACGCGTCGCGGCCACCACCGCACATATGGTGGTGGTCTATTCGCGCCGGGGCTACGGCGCCTCCGAAGCGTTGCCCGACGGCCGCGACGCACTGGGACCGCGGCGCAATCTGCGCAAGCCCGACTTCATGCAGTGCGAAGCCTTCGACCTGTTGCCCGCGCTGTTGCAGGCGCTCGATATCGAGCGCCCGGTGCTGTTCGGGCATTCCGACGGCGGCTCGATCGCGCTCCTGTACGCCAGCGTGCATGCCACCACCGGCGTGATCGTGATGGCGCCGCATGTGGTGGTTGAAGAGCTTTCGATCGCCAGCATCGCCGAGGCACGCACGGCCTGGGAGAGCGGCGACCTCAAGACGCGGCTGGCCAGATATCACGACGACCCCGAAGGCGCGTTCCGCGGCTGGAACGATGTGTGGCTCTCACCGGAATTTCGCGCCTGGCGCATCGAGGCGGAATTGCCGCTGATCAAGGCGCCGATCCTGGCGATCCAGGGCGAGGACGACCAGTACGGTACCCTCTACCAGATCGAGGAGATCGCGCGCCGCAACCCGCGCACGCGCCTGTTCAAGATTCCGCAATGCGGCCACTCGCCGCAACGCGATCATCCGGAGATCGTGCTGGGAGCGGTGCAGTCGTTCCTGGCAACGCTGCCGGAGATCAGGAAGGCATGAACGTTTTCGCAACGACGGGCTACGCTGGCACCTGTTCCCGACCAGAGCTGCCTCCAACGCTTTGCGCAGGCCCTGGCATGTACCTATAATCAAGCCACCTTTGATTCGAGAGTTGCGTCATGACCGTCGCAGTTGCACTTACACCCGCCCACAAACGCAGGCTGGCGCGGCTGGCACGTGAATGCGGGTGCGAACCGCAAGATCTGCTGGAGGATGTCTTCAGATTCGGCTTCGACTTTGTCGAGCAGGACATTCGCGAGACCAGCGCAGGCATCGCCGATCTTGGGGCGGGAAAAGGCATCCCGCATGGACAGGTCATGACCGAAGCCAGAGCGATCATCGCGCGCCATGCCCGCAAGCAAAAAACATCTGCATGAATGGGCGCCCGCTGCGCGAAAAGCCTATCTGCGCACGCTTGAATACATCGCGGCTGACGATGTTCATTCCGCCAATTTGGTCGCAGAGCGGGTTGCGCATTCCCTTGAACTGATAGAAACCAATCCCGCAATAGGAACGCCGATTCAAGGAAAGCGCGTGCGCTGCTATCCCGTCCCAAGGACCGGGCATGCGTTCAACTATTCACAAACTTCGGACGGTATCAAGATCGTGCGATGGTATCGACAAAGGCAGAACACCAGAAAATAGCCTGGCGGCTCCGCAGCACTTCGAACAATGCAGAGGTGTGCACAATTTCGAGTGTCGCCCAAATGGTGTCTTGGTAAACGCGCTGCTTGCCTCGGACCACGGCCGGCAGCCGTTCGCCCGACCAATTGACGCTTACTCGCCTGACCCGAACGCCGCACGTCGCAGGCGATCGTTGACACCGTCCCAGGCGGCCCCGGCCGGCGGCCGCTCCACCAGCAACACGTCGCAACCCGCGGCATCGAGCTCACGCAGGCTGGCGTACAGCGCATGCGCATAGGTTTGCGCCTGCCGTGAAGCGGTGATCTGTCGCTGCGGCGATCGGGCGCTGGCGAACGCCAGCAAGGCCACGCGTTTGTCGGCATGGCGCGTAAGCGCGCCGGCCAGGTCTTCGGTAGCGATGAGGCAAGTCGGCGTGCGCGGCGCGTAGTGCGCCTCGAGGCTGCCGGAAACCCGTGGCGTCGCGCAATCGGCGGCCGCAACCGGCAATGTTTGTTCCAGCACGGCGGCCACTTGCCCGCGCGTGATCGCGCCGGGGCGAAGTATCCGTACCGGATCGGCGGTGCAGTCGACGATGGTCGATTCAATGCCGACCTCGCTTTGGCCACCGTCGAGCACCAAGTCGATCGCGGCACCGAATTCCTCGCGCACATGTTGCGCCGTGGTCGCGCTGACACGGCCGAATTTGTTGGCCGACGGCGCCGCAATGCCCGCCGGGCGCCGCGGGCGCGCTTGCGCGAAAGCGGCCAGTACCGCATGCGCCAGCGGATGCGATGGCACCCGCAGGCCAACCGAATCCTGCCCGCCGGTCACCGCATCCTGCACATGCGCCGCCCGCTTGAGAATCAGGGTCAGGGGGCCGGGCCAGAATGCTGCCGCCAGCCGGCGCGCCGCCGGCGGAATCTCGATGGCCCAGTCATCCATCTGCGCAGCAGTGGCCAGGTGCACGATCAGCGGATGGTCGGCAGGGCGGCCCTTGGCCGCGAAAATCTTCGCCACTGCAGTGGCACTGGAGGCATCGGCCGCCAGGCCGTAGACCGTTTCGGTCGGCAGGCCGACGAGCCCGCCGCCCTCCAACACCGCGACGGCACGGGCGACCTCGAGAGCCAGGGTCACGGTTTCAAGATTGCGCGGATCGCCGCCGCCGAGGTCAAGGCCGCGCCGAGGGTCGCGCCCAACACTGTCACATGGCCCATCTTGCGCCCGGGGCGTGCCTGCGATTTGCCATAAAGGTGCAGCTTGGCCGAGCCGTGCGCCAGCACGTCCTCCCAATCGGGCGCCTCTTGCGCGTGCGGGCCGGTCCAGCTTTCACCCAGGATGTTCAACATCACCGCCGGCGTATGCTGGCGCGTATCGCCCAGCGGCAGCCCGGCCAGCACCCGCACCTGCTGTTCGAACTGGCTGGTGACGCAGGCATCGATGCTGTAGTGCCCGCTGTTGTGGGGGCGCGGCGCCAGTTCGTTGACCAGCAGCGTGCCATCTTCAAGCACGAAGAATTCGACGCACAGGACGCCGACATAGTCGAGCGCGGATGCGATGCGCAAGGCGGCACTGCGCGCAGCTTCCGCCTGCAACGCGCTGATGCGCGCCGGCACGATGCTGGTATCCAGAATGCCGCCCTTGTGTTCATTTTCGGCAACCGCGTAGGTCACAACGCTGGCGTCGCGCGCGCGCGCCACCACCACCGAGATTTCGCTCTTCAGATGCAACAGCTTTTCCAGCACGCACGGCACCGCGCCAAACGCGTGGAACGCGGCCTGCGCCTGATCGAACGTCGCCACCCGCGCCTGACCCTTGCCGTCGTAGCCCAGGCGCGCCACTTTGAGGATGCCGGGCAGGAGGCCCGCATCGACGCCGTCCAGATCGGCTGCGCTGCGCACCACCAGGTGCGGTGCGACGCCGATGCCGGCACCGGCGATGAACTGCTTTTCGCGGATGCGGTCCTGCGCGATGGCTACGCTTGCCGCCATCGGACTCACCCAGCAATGCCCGGCCAGGAACTCCAGCGCCTTGGCCGGCACATTCTCGAATTCGGTGGTGACCCCCTGGGCCAGGCGCGCCAGTTCCTCCAGGCCCTGCGGATCGAGGTAGTCACGCCGGATATGCATGTCGGCCACGGTGCCGGCCGGGCTTTCGCTGCCCGGATCAAGTACTGCCACGCGATACCCCATGCTTTGCGCGGCCATGCAGAACATGCGGCCCAGCTGTCCGCCACCCAGAAGGCCCAGCCACGCGCCGGGTGCGATCGGCCGGCTCATTGGACTACCCGCCTGTCACTGCGTGACATCCTCCCCGAGGAAGGCGCATTGTTCAATTCGGCGCTCCCTTCGGGCGGCCGGGCGGGAGCGCTCATGCCGCGCTCGCCGCCGGCGGCAGGGTCATCGCGCACGCGGCCTTGTTCTGACGGCGCCGGAATGTCGCAAGCGCGCGCGCAAGCGCCGTATCGTCGCGCGCCAGCATGGCGACAGCAAACAGGGCCGCATTGGCGGCGCCGGCTTCGCCGATGGCGAAGGTGGCCACCGGTACGCCCCTGGGCATCTGCACGATCGAATACAGCGAATCCTGCCCGCTCAAGTGACGCGAAGGCACCGGCACACCAAGCACCGGCACGATGGTCTTGGCCGCCAGCATGCCCGGCAAGTGCGCGGCGCCGCCGGCGCCGGCGATGATCGCCTGCAAACCGCGCCTGGCCGCACTTTCGGCATAGGCGAACATTTCGTCGGGCATGCGATGCGCAGACAGCACCTGGAACTCGTGGGCGACGCCGAATTCGGCCAGCAGCTTGACCGCCGCCTGCATCACCGGCCAGTCGCTTGCGCTGCCCATCACCACCCCGACCAAGGGCCTGGTCCCGCGTTGGGCAGCCACCCTGGCAGCGGGCTTTGCGCTCACTTTCGCATTCGGCTTAGGCGTCATGCGCGTAATTCCTCTCCGGTGAGGCGCGTCAGCGCCTCACCGTACTTGGCCGCGGTCTTCCGCACCACCTCGGGCGGCAGGGCGGGCGCCGGTGCCTTTTTGTTCCACGGCAGCGTTTCCAGGTAATCGCGCACGAACTGCTTGTCGAACGACGGCGGGCTCCCGCCCACCCGATACTGTTCGGCCGGCCAGAAGCGCGACGAATCGGCGGTCAGCACTTCATCCATCAAAGTCAGAGCACCGTCGGCATCGAGACCGAATTCGAACTTGGTGTCTGCAATGATGATGCCGCGGGTCGCCGCGTAACGCGCCGCCTCTTCGTACAGGGCGATGCTCACGCTTCTGACCTGATCGGCCAGCTCCTCGCCCAACAGATCGACGACATAGGCGAACGACACGTTCTCGTCGTGCGCCCCGGCTTCGGCCTTGCTGGCAGGCGTGAAGATCGGCTTGGCCAGTCGCCCAGCCTGCTTGAGGCCCGACGGCAACTGGATGCCGCACACCTGGCTGGTAGCCTGGTAATCTTTCCAGCCCGAACCGATGATGTAACCGCGCACCACCGCCTCGACGGGCAGCGCCTTGAGTTTTTTGGCCACTACCGCACGCCCACGCACCTGTTCGATCTCGGACGCCGCGACCACGCTCTCGGGCGCGATGCCGGTCAGGTGGTTCGGCGCCAGCGCACCCAGGCGCTCGAACCAGAAATTCGACATCTGGTTGAGCACCCGCCCCTTGTCGGGGATCGGCTCGGCCATCACCACATCGAACGCCGACAGGCGATCGGTGGTGACCAACAGGAGCTTGTCGTCGCCCACCGCATAGGTGTCGCGCACCTTGCCGCGATAGACGAAAGGCAGGCTCTTGATGCTTGATTGGTAGAGTGTGGTCACGAGAGCGTTGTCACTCCCGCGCAAGCGGGAATTCAGGGATTTGCAAGAACCGGGCTCCCGCCTGTGCGGGAACGACAGTATCTATCACGCAGACGATGCGCATGGAAGTGCGCTTGCAAGACAGCATCGGATTGGCCATCGGCCGTCGCTTGCGCGCCCTCTTCAGCGGCCGGACCAGGCTTAGTTCACCACCTGCGACAACTTGCCCGAGACATAGCCGGCGGCGATGTCCGAGAGCGGCACCGGTTTGATCTTGGAGGCCTGACCGGCGCAGTTGAATTGCTGGTAGCGCTCCTTGCAGATCGCCTTGGCGGCGGCGCGCGCGGGTTTGAGGTAGTCACGCGGATCGAAGTGGCCGCGATTCTCGTTCATGAATTTGCGGATCGCCGCGGTCATCGCCAGGCGGATGTCGGTGTCGATGTTGATCTTGCGCACGCCGTGCCTGATGCCTTCCTGAATTTCCTCGACCGGCACGCCGTAGGTTTCCTTCATCTCGCCACCGTTCGCGCGGATGATCGCCAACAGATCCTGCGGCACCGAGGAAGAACCATGCATCACCAGATGAGTGTTGGGAATGCGCTGGTTGATTTGCTTGATGCGCTCGATCGCCAGGATGTCGCCAGTAGGCTTGCGCGAGAACTTGTAGGCGCCGTGCGAGGTGCCGATGGCGATCGCCAGCGCGTCGATCTGCGTCTTCTTGACAAAATCCGCGGCTTGATCAGGGTCGGTCAGCAACTGCTCGCGGGTCATGGTCGAATCGGTGCCGTGACCGTCCTCCTTGTCGCCACGCATGGTCTCCAGCGACCCCAGGCAGCCCAGCTCGCCTTCCACCGTGATGCCCAGCTTATGCGCCATGCCGACCACCTTTTGCGTGACGTCCACGTTATAGTCATAGTCGGCGATGGTCTTGCCGTCGGCCATCAACGAACCATCCATCATCACCGACGAGAACCCCAGCTTGATCGCGCCTTCGCACACCGCCGGCGACTGGCCGTGGTCCTGGTGCATCACGATCGGAATATTCGGGTAGGTGTCGACCGCGGCCTGGATCAGGTACTTGAGAAAGGTCTCGCCGGCGTATTTGCGGGCACCGGCCGAGGCCTGCATGATCACCGGCGAATCGGTCTCTGACGCGGCTTCCATGATGGCCTGGACCTGCTCCAGGTTGTTGACGTTGAAGGCCGGCAGGCCGTAGCCGTTTTCAGCCGCGTGATCGAGAAGTTGGCGCATTGAAACCAGTGGCATCGGGGAATCCTCGGGAAAATAGCGATCCGGTTCGACGTTTCCGTGTCCGGCATCGTCACAACAAAGGGAGGCCGGATTCTACCAGCCGAGCCTGCCCGCCCAAGCGGCACGACCACTTCGCCAGCGGCGCTGATTGCACCGACAGCGTGCGCCCGCCGCTACTCGACCCGACACACCTTGAGCATGTTGGTGCCGCCCGGGTACCCCATCGGCTCGCCGCAGGTGATCGCATAGGTATCGCCGGATACCAGCACGCCGCGCCCGACCAGCAGGCGCTCGGCCTCCGCCAGCGCTAAGTCGCGGTCGGCAAGCAGTGGCATCAGGATCGGCCGCACGTTGCGGTACAGCGTCATGCGCCGCTCCGAGTCGGTCTTCGAGGTCATGCCGTAAATCGGCACATGAATGTTGTGGCGACTCATCCATAGGGCGGTGGAGCCGCTTTCGGTCAGTGCGATGATCGCCTTGCAGCCCAGGTGGTGCGCGGTGAACAGCGCGCCCATCGCGATGGTCTGGTCGATGCGACCGAAGTGGCGATTGGTGAAGTCGCTGTCCAGGGTCACTTCGTCGGCAATCTCGGCTTCGGCGGCGATCAGCGCCATGTGTTCCACGGTCTCGACCGGGAACTTGCCGCTGGCGGTCTCGGCGCTCAGCATCACCGCGTCGGTGCCATCGAGCACAGCGTTGGCGACGTCGCTCACCTCGGCGCGCGTGGGCACCGGTGCCGAGATCATCGACTCCATCATTTGCGTGGCGGTGATGGTGATCTTGTCCAGTTCGCGCGCCATGCGGATCATGCGCTTTTGCAGCGCCGGCACCGCCGCATTGCCGACCTCCACCGCGAGGTCGCCACGCGCGACCATGATGCCGTCGCTGGCGCGCAGGATCGCTTCAAGCTGCGGGATCGCCTCGCTGCGCTCGATCTTGGCAATCAATGCAGGCCGGTGGCGAAACTGCTCGCCAGCGACATTGGCCAGCTGGCGCGCCATCTCCATATCGGTGGCGTTCTTGGGAAAGCTGATCGCCAGGTAATCGCAGCGGAAGGCCACGGCGGTCTTGATGTCCTCCATGTCCTTGGCTGTCAGCGCCGGCGCGGTCAGGCCGCCGCCCAGCTTGTTGATGCCCTTGTGGTTGGACAGCTCGCCGCCGACCTTGACCACCGTGTGCACCCGCTCGCCACGCACGGCGTCGACGGTCAGCACGATCATGCCGTCGTTGAGCAGCAACTTGTCGCCCGGCTTGACATCGCGCGGCAGATCCCGATAGTCGAGGCCCACGACGCCGATATCGCCAGGTTCGGTGCGCGACGCATCGAGCACGAAGGGTTCGCCGGCGACCAGGGTCACGCGGCCGTCGACGAATTTGCCGACGCGGATCTTCGGCCCCTGCAGATCGGCCATCAGCGCCACCGGCTTGCCGATGCGCTGTGCGGTTTCGCGCACCAGCTTGGCGCGCGCGATGTGATCCTCGGCGGTGCCGTGGCTGAAGTTCAGGCGCACGACATCGACACCGGCGCGCAACAGCCGCTCCAAAATGTCCGGTGCGCTGGAGGCGGGGCCCAGGGTGGCGACGATCTTGGTGCTGCGTGGCATGCGAATTCCTTGGTTGAAGGCAAGAACCGGCGGAAACCGGTTCGGCGCGTGACCGTTCAGTTGGCGGCACGCCGCAGGAGCATCTCGACCGCGGGCAGGGTCTTGCCTTCGAGAAATTCCAGAAAGGCGCCGCCGGCGGTGGAGATGTAATCGATGCCGGAAGCCACGCCGTACTTGTTGATCGCGGCGATGGTATCGCCACCGCCGGCAATCGAAAACGCCTTCGACGCCGCGATCGCCTCGGCAACCGCGCGCGTACCGGCGCCGAACTGGTCGAATTCGAACACCCCGACCGGGCCGTTCCAGACAATGGTGCCGGCGGCGGCGATGATGCCGGCAAGCGCCTCTGCGCTCAGCGGGCCGATGTCGAAAATCATGTCGTCCGGCGCCACTTCG
>JAYTDE010000260.1:0-6985 GCA_043736195.1 Burkholderiales bacterium
CCCACATGCGGGTGGTCGGCGAAGGCCCGACCGAGCGCGCCCTGCAGATATGCGCCACGCTGCCTGACCGCCGCCAACAGATGGTCATCCTCGATCACCCGCTGCACCTCGAGCGCGGCGGCGCACGCCAGGGCGTGCCCCATGTAGGTGAATCCATGCTGGAACGCGCCTGAACCGCGGGTGAAGGCGTCATGCACCTGCCTGCTTACGAGCACCGCGCCGATCGGCTGGTAGCCAGCGCCCAGGCCCTTGGCGATGGTCGCAAGATCCGGCGCCATCCCTTCCTGTTCACAGGCATGGAGGGTGCCGCAACGCCCCATGCCGCACATGACTTCGTCGAGTATCAGCAAAATGCCGTGGCGATCGCACACTTCGCGCACCCGCTTGAAATAGCCCGGCACCGCCGGCGCCGCACCCAGGGTGGCGCCAACCACCGGCTCGGCGATGAAGGCGATCACAGTCTGTGCACCCGCCTTGCGAATCGCCCGCTCCAGCTCATCGGCCAGGCGTACGCCGTATTGCCCGGCATCTTCGCCTGGCCGCTGTTCACGATACGGGTAGCACGGACTGACGTGGGTGACATCCATCAGCAGCGGCGCATAGGGCGCACGGCGCCATTGATTGCCGCCGATCGAAAGCGCGCCCAGGGTATTGCCGTGATAACTCTGGCGGCGCGCGATGAAATGCGTGCGCTGTGGCTGGCCGATCTCCAGAAAATACTGGCGCGCCATCTTGAGCGCGGTTTCCATCGCCTCGCCGCCGCCTGAAACAAAGGCGGTGTGGCTGATGCCGGCCGGCGCGCGCGCCACCAGATGCTCGGCCAGGGCTTCAGCCGGCTCGCTTGAGAAAAAGCTGGTGTGCACGTAACTCAAGCGGTCAGCCTGGCGCTTGAGCGCCTCGATCACGCGCGGATGGCCGTGGCCCAGGCACGAAACCGCCGCGCCGCCGGAGGCGTCGATATAGCGCTTGCCCTCACGGTCGAACAGGTAAATGCCCGCGCCGCGCACGGCCAGCGGATAGTCGTGGGCGGGTGCGCGATGGAAGATTTTCGAGGGCATGGAGGGCTCGGTTCGATCGACGAAGAGGGCGGCGCAGACGATGCCAGCAAGCATCGAATGCATGACGACAACGACAAATATACAATCAGCCCGCCGCCGACTCGGCGCAGCGCCACTACCAGCCCATCCTCCCGCCTCATAGCCATGCCCATCCTCGCGGTCGCCCGCTTGTGGTTCGAAGGCAACGCCTTCTCTCCACTGCCCACTGGCCAAGCCCAATTCGCGGCACGCGAATGGACGCGCGGTAGCAGCGCCATGGCCGCCGCCCGCGACACCGCCACCGAACTGGCGGGCGTACAGGATGTGCTGGCGCGAGAGCCGCGATGGCGCGCCGAATTGCTGCGCAGCGCCTCGGCCAACCCGGGCGGGCCGATCGAGCATGCAGTGTTCGAGGCCTGGTGCGACGAAGTCACAGCCGACCTGGCGGCACTGCGACCGGACGCGGTGTATTTGTCGCTGCACGGCGCCGCCATCACCGACCAGTGCGCGACGCCTGACCTGGAGATCGTCAGGCGCGTGCGCCAACTGCTGCCGCACACACCGCTGGCCGTAAGCTTCGACCTGCACGGCAACATACCGCCGGCGATCGTCGCCCACCTCGACTTCGCCACCGGCTATCGCACCTACCCGCATGTCGACATGCGCGAGACCGCTGCGCGCGCCGTAACAAGCCTGCTGCGCATCGCCAGTGGTGAACCGGCGGCACACGGCTTAGTGCTGCCGCTCGGCCTGCGCCTGCCCAGCTTCAACATGCGCAGTGAAGTCGCGCCGATGGCCCCGCTCCTGGCACAGGCGCGCGCGCTCGAACAGGCCGCCATCGGGGAGCTGGACATCACGCTATTCGGTGGCTTTCCCTACGCCGATACACCCGACACCGGCGCATCGGTGATGGCCTGGGCCGAGAGTGAGGCCGAGGCTCGCGCGGCCTGCGAAAGCATGGCCGCACGCTGGCGCGCCTGCGCGCATGAATTCACGCCCCTGCTGGTGGATGCCGCTGCCGGCCTCGAGCAGGCCGGTGCCCTGCTCGCCGCACAGCAGGCCGATGCATGGCGGCCGATCGCCGTCACCGACCCCGCCGACAATCCCTTGTCCGGCGGCGCCGCGGACACCCCGGGCATGCTGCACGCGCTGCTGGCGGCACGCGCCGATAGCCGCTCGCCGATCGCCGCTTGCGCCCCCGGCGCCATCGTATTCGCCTATTTTTTCGACCCGCAATTGGTTGCGCGCGCTCGCCAGGCCGGCGTCAATGCACGGCTCGCGGTGTCACTTGGTGGGCGCCTGGATCGTCGCTTCGGCGCCCCGGTCAAGGCCAGCGCGCAAGTGCTGCTACTCACCGACGGCCGCTTTCGCAACAGCGGGCCGATGGAACACGGCAGCATAGTCACGCTGGGTGACACCGCACTACTCGACATCGACGGCGTGCGGGTCATCGTGACGTCGAGCGTCGGTGCCGCCAATGACCCCGGCTTTTTCAGCTTGCATGGCATCGATCCGGCGCACGTGCGCCTCATGTGCGTCAAGGCCAAGAACCATTTTCGCGCCGCGTTTCTGGCGCTCACCGAAGCAATCATCGATGTCGACTGTCCGGGGCCGGCAGCGGCGGATCTCGCCGCACTAACGCGCCGCAGCTTGGACTGAAGGCGGTTCGCGCCCGACTGGGATGCATTGCTTACGATCGAATCCCCGATCGTCTTTCAGGGCCGCGTACCGCCCGCGATATTGAAGGACATCAAGGCGTGGGCGCTCTTTGACCAAGCACTTTTGAGGCAAACATGGCGAGCTCTCAATACCTGATCCCGCGCATCATGGCCGTCAAGCCGGTGGCCAAAATTCCTTTTGAGTTGTCGCTGCGCTTTGCCGACGGCGCAACCGGCCATGTAAATTTGGCTGAGCTCATCCGTGGCAAGAGAGCGTTGGCAAAACTGCGTGAAGCACCGATGTTTCGTCGCGCCAAACCCGCCGACCATGGCTTCGCAGTGGTCTGGCCTGACGGCATCGAGATCGGCGCCGATACCCTCTACTGGCTTTACCGCCGGCAGAGCGGCTTGTGGGACGCCGCCGATGAATTACACGTTTGGCGCGTTTCGCATGGGTTTTCCCTCGACATGGCGGCAGACGAGATCGGCGTTTCGCGCCGCATGCTCTCCTACTACGAAGCCCGCAAGTGGCCGGTACCCAAGACGGTGTCGCTGGCGCTCGCGGGATGGCAGGCGCAGCGCACGCGGTTGGCAGCATAGGATTGCTTCTTCCTTCTCCGGCTCATACGCAGGTTTCCCGGCAAAGAAACATCGGGCGCGATTCGGCGGACAGGTCCTTGGCATGGCGCCCGACCAAGCCGCAGCGGTTGGCCATGCTGCAATCGACGAACGTGGACGGCGCACGCCGATACCCTTGCCGAATCCTTTGTTATCAGCGCAGACCGGGTGATAGAACAGCAATTCCGCGGCCAGCAGCTTCCGCGTCCAGGCCTGCCGGTCGAATCAAGCATCGCCAAGGGGCAGGGCCTGCCCATTGTTGTCATGAGAGTTGACGCAACCAGGGACCACAGCGCAGCCATTGAGGGCACGGGCCAGTATCCGCTTGTCCGGCAGCCCTGCTCAATGTACCGGTTCACCGACCTTGGTCGCCCCTGCGCCTGTCAGCGCCAGTTACGCAATCAGCTGCGGCCCACGGAGTAGAGCCGCCACGGTTCATCGAACCCTTTGAGTGCGTGCTGGCCACGATCGAAGAAGGTGGTGCTCCCACCGAGCATCATGTCGCGCACCGTCGAGGAGACCCAGAATTCGCCATCGGCCGCTTTTTGCGAGACGCGCGTCGCCAGGTTCACGGCGATGCCGGTGATGTCGCCTTCGATGACTCCGATCTCGCCGGCGTGCACGCCGGCACGGATGGTGACGCCGATGTCGGCCAGCGCGCCCTGCATCTCGATGCCGCACGACACGGCCTGCGACGGCACGTCGAAGGTGGCCAGAAGCCCGTCGCCGGTGCTGCCGACGACCCGGCCACCGTGGCGTTCAACCAGGGTGCGCGTGACCCGGTCATGTCCCTCCATTGTCTCGCGCCATGCGACGTCGCCGACGGCGGACGCCTGCCGGGTCGAGTTGACGATGTCAGTGCACAGAATGTTCGCAAACTTGCGCACGACCGTGTAGGGCACCGGCTGGCCAGTCGCGAACTCGATGTACTGGTCGACGATTTCGCGCCAGGTCGGCATGCACCAAAACAAGTGATCGTCGCCGGGGAACTCCATGTAGGTGGCCGCCGGGATCAGCGAGCCGAGAACGCGGCCGCCGGCCACCGGCAGCACCCGATCTCCCTTGACATGCTGCACCAGTGTGCGCGCGCGGATCCGTTCCGCGGCGTCGCCGGCGTCCAGGCTGACGATGCTTTCAAGCTGCCTGCGAAAATCCCTTGGGCTGGCCGACATCCGGCAAAGGCGCGCGATCCAGCGGTTCACGCCTTCGTTGCCATTCTGGCTGGGCAACTCATAGTCGAGCATGTAGGTGTGGTCCTCACCCCATGTCTCTGCAATTCTCAAAAACCTGCCGACAACCTCTTTGGTGGTGGGAAGGGGCGGGTCACCCTCTTCGAATCGTTCAAGACACAGGCGCCGGTACTTGTGCGGCACGATGGAATTGACCAGCGCAAGGCTCAGCACCTTATCTGGATGGTCGGCCGCGAAGAGCTGCGCCATCAGCCCGCCCTCGGAGGTGCCGTGCACATGCGCTTCTTTCCAGCCGACGGCGCCCATCACGCAAAGGATGTCCTCGATGCGCTCTTCCAGGGTCGGCATCTCGTCGAAGCGATCCGACATGCCGATGCCGCGCTTGTCGAACATCACGCAGGTCATGAATTTGCCAAGGCGTTCCAGCGTACGCCGAAACAGCTCGTGCTCCCAGTAGATCTCGACGTTCGAGATGAGTTGCGGAATGATGAGGCATGGCGGCCCGGCGCCCCATTGCTGATAGGCGATGCGCAGACCGCTGCGCGTCCTGGCATAGTGTGTGTCTGGAATTGTCATGGGAAAATGATACATGACCGGCCACTATTGAAGTCAGCAGTTCCAATAGTCGGCCGTCGCCTGACAGTCTGCTGATGTGGTTCAACTGGCCGACTTGAAGGTCAACAGGTGGCCGCGACCTACTGAAAAATCAGCGTGGCAAGTAATGGCCGCCGCCAGCACCTTCCTCGTTGGCACCGGCCGGTCGGTTCAAACGCCACCGTCGGGCAGGTTCCGACCCATAACAGCCGGTCGAGGATCGCGCAAGCGGACGTTTGCGCAACGCGAGACGCCGCCTGAGGTGGCAAGCGCGGCGAATCAGTGGTGCTCGGACCGAAAACACCTTGTGAGCGCAAGTCCGCTATCAGCGTAGTATGAGATTCCCATGCAGTTCAGGAGGGCAACGCTGGTGAGCGGTGCTGAACTCAGACAACGGCTCGCGGCGATTCTCGCGGCCGACGCGGTGGGGTATTCGCGCCTGATGTCGATCGACGAGCGTGCGACGGTGTCCGCGCTCGATAGCGCACGGAATATCTTCCGGACACACGTCGAGTCGAACACGGGTCGGGTGATCGACATGGCCGGGGACTCAGTGCTGGCGGTATTCGAGACGGCAGTCGGGGCGGCGACCGCCGCTCTGTCGATCCAGGAGGAGGTCAATGCACTGGCTGAGAGTGCCGACGCGGGCCGTGGCATGCGTTTCCGCATCGGTTTGCATCTGGGCGATCTGATTGAAAAGCCCGATGGTACGGTGTACGGCGACGGGGTCAACATTGCCGCGCGGCTTGAAGGTCTGGCCGCGCCCGGTGGTATCGCGGTTTCGGAATCGATCCGCAGCGCGGTGAAGGGGAAGATCGGCGCCAGCTTCGAAGACCAGGGTGAGCAGACCGTGAAGAACATCGCCGATCCGGTGAGGGCATACCGTCTCATCAGCGATTCAGGCAACCTGGCTGGCGCTTCTGCCCGGAGGGGGGACGCTTCCTCTGTGTCGGGGCGACCGTCGATCGCTGTGCTGCCGTTCGACAACATGAGCGGCGATGCTAGCCAGACCTACATTGCGGATGGACTGACCGAGGACCTCATCACGGCGCTTTCCAAGTACCACTGGCTGCGTGTGGTGGCCCGGAACTCAACGTTTGCGTACAAGGGACAGGCAGTGGACGTACGTCGCGCAGCCAGGGAGCTTGATGCGAGATACGTCGTGGAAGGCAGCGTACGTAGATCGGGCAATCGCTTGCGTGTCACCGCCCAGTTGCTCGATGGCGTTACTGGCGAGCACCTCTGGGCCGAACGCTACGACCGCGACCTTGAAGACATGTTCAAGCTGCAAGATGAGATCAATTCCATGATCGTCGGACGGCTGGAGCCGGAACTTGGCGCTGCGGAGCGCAACCGCGCGCTGAAAAAGCCCACCAGCAATCTGGGGGCCTGGGACTGCTACCACCTCGGCCTCTCGCAGATGTACCAGTTCACACAGGCTGGCAATCTGGAGGCGCAACGCTTGTTTCGCCGGGCGATTGAACTCGATGCGCGCTTTGCGCAGGCCCAAGCGCGCCTGGCCTACTGCATGATTCTCGAGATGGTCTATTTCGACGCCCCGCCGGCACAGGATGCGCTTGACGAAGCCCTGCGCCTGGCGCGCAGCGCGGCGGCTCTCGACGCCGAGGACGCTTTCTGTCTGATGGCGCTCGGCCGCGTATATATCGCCAGACGCGAGTACGAAATGGGTCAAGCCGCCTGCAAGGCCGCTGTGGCGCTCAACTCGAACATGGGCATCGCCTATTGCGGCATGGGCGACGCGCTGGCATATTCGGGCCGCTTGGTCGATGCGATTCCCTGTTTCGAGGAAGCCCTGCGCTTAAGTCCGAATGATCCTTGGCGCTGGGCGTTCTTTTCGTATGGCGCGTTGGCATTCATTCTTGACGGC
>JAYTDE010000261.1:0-4816 GCA_043736195.1 Burkholderiales bacterium
CCGCCGGCGTTGTTGACCAGGCCGTCGATGCGGCCGTGGGCCACCAGCACATCTTCAACCGTGCGCTTGACAGTGTCTTCCTCGCGGATATCGCAGACATGCGTGGTGGCAGTGCCGCCGACTGCTGCGATCTCCGCCTGCACGGCTTCCAGCTTTTCGATTTTGCGGCCGACCAGCGCAACGCGGGCGCCCAGCGCGACCAGTTCGTGCGCGGTGCAACGGCCGATGCCGGAGCCGCCGCCGGTGACGATGACGGATTGCCCGGCGAACAGGCCCGGCCGAAAAATGGACTGGTAAGGGCTGGTCATAGAAAGATGTTGGCGCAGACGATGGTCAATCGCGCGCAGCGTGCGGTCGAAGCTGCAAGTCTACCGTGAAGCCGATGCGCATCCTGCTCGGCTTTTTGCCGGCGCGGCGTAGCTGTTGCGTGGCTTCGAATGGCTTGCTCATCCCCTTGAAAACATTGGCTTTTACGGCCGCTTGCTGGCAGAATGATGTTTGCAGTGCAGCATCAACCGGTGCCAAGTCAGCGTAACCGGGGCTCCGTGCGTTAAGCATCAAGAGAAAGCGCTCACAAGGCGCGGGTTTTTCGGTAAACCGTTTTCTTGCGTGGAGGGAGTGGGTAGTGCAGATTCTCAAGCTCATGGGCAACGGCGTTCCGCAAGGATGGCTCACCCTCGAGGAAGCGGTGTTGCACTATGCCGCCGGCGAAGTCACGTGGGAACTCGGCCAGGAAGTCGCCACCCTGCGCGGCGGCCACAACGCCATTTCCGGCCTGCGCTCGAAAATCACCGTCAATTCGATCGTCGGCGTCAGGGGTTTCGGCAAGGTCAACCCCTTCGACATCGTGCCCATGCTCACCAACGACAAGCTGTTCCGGCGCGACAAGTTCCACTGCGCCTATTGCGGCGACCATTTGCATACCAACGAACTCGAGCGCGAGCACATCGTGCCGCTGTCACGCGGCGGGCGCGACGGCTGGATGAATGTGGTATCCGCCTGCCGCCCCTGCAACCAACGCAAGGGCAATCGCCAGCCGCACGAGATCAACATGCCGCTGGTCTACACGCCTTATGTGCCAAGCCTGTGGGAAGACATGATCCTGCGCAACCGCAGGATTCTCACCGACCAGATGGAGTTTCTGTCGGCGCATCTGCCGCGCGGGTCAAGGCTGACTGCGTAAGCGGCGGCTCGCATACGATCGTTTGGGCCTGATAGCACGCAAGGCGTCGGGCTGTCTGGAACAAAAGGCCCCATAGGGCTATTGACTTTGGATTGGATGTCTCGACAATCGGTCAAATATCGTTTCCTGAGGAATATCCCGTGCACATTCGATACGGTGATCGACACTGTCGCTTGGTCAAGGATGGCGCGCCAAGCGTGAACTTTGCTGCGAAGCCAAGCTTGCGCGCCTCAAGGCGCCTTCTGCGAACGCTGCTGGGCGCATTTGCGGCTATTGCGCCATTGGCGGCAACCGCTGTGGTTGTGAACATCGGCACGACGCTCAACGTCACCTCCAGCGGACCCCTTGGTGATTTGACCATGAACGGCGGCAGGGTCCGAATCGAGGACCCTGCGACTGGCCAGGCGCTGACGGTCTCGGTCACCAATGCAGATCTTTCGTTCGGCGAAATTTATCACTCGTACTCCCAGTTCGGCGGCACCACCCTGAATTTGCTGGGCGACTCGCGCATAGCCGGCAGCGCGTCTGTGGTTCCCGATACTCGAATGTATTTCAGGGCCAGCGTCTTTGATTCGCAAGGCTTCGCCGTAGTCAACAAGGGCCAGGTATTTCAAACGGCGACCGGCGAGGTCGCCCTGCGCGGACTGGCGCGGTTTGTCAACGATGTCGGCGCCACGTTCTTCATACAGAACAACAAAGGCATCGATGGCAGCTTGGACCCGAACATTCCCACATTCTTCAATTCAGGTTCCTTGATCAAGGTTTCAGGCGCCGGCGTCAGCAACATCAACGCGCGCTTTTCGCAATCCTCTGGAAAAGTGGAAAGCTGGGAGGGGGAGATTCGCCTCAATGTGGGAGGCAACTTCTCGAATGCCGCATTTTATGCTGATGGCCTTGGCAACAACCAAGGCTTAGTAGGCATCTCGTTTGCCGGATCGAACGTGTTCAACGGACATACCCTTACGGAAACTGGGGCGGTCCGGCTGCTGCCTGGCGCGACCTTGGCAGTCTCGGGCGTCTGGAACCAGAAATCCTTCTTCATCAATGAAGGCAGTATTTTCAGTACGGCGGTCTTTCGGAACCAGGCTGATACGCAAAACGTCGGCCGGTTCGAGGTCTATGGGGTAGGTGCGGCCCTCTACAACGAGACCAGGCTGAGCAACAGTGGAACTATTGTCCTGAATTCTTTCACTGTGTTCGAGAATTCGGGCGAAGTTGGTGGCAACATCAGCGGTGCGTTGTCGGGTGCGGGAGGCCTCCTCATCAACAAGCCGACGGGCTCTTTTTCCCTTGCCATCCGGCCGCTCTTGGATCAGTACGACATTGAAGTGGGGCGCATCAATGTGCTTAACCAGGGGCAGTTCGTTGTCGCGAATGGGAGATCGGTTCAGGTGGCCAATTTCGACAACACCGGTGGCAGCGTAGAGGTCAACGGCACGGTTCAAAACGTAGGGGGGCAATTCCGGCTCACCGGGGGTGTGTTGCACGGCAACGGGATCATCAACGGCGAGGTTTTTGTAGGCGGCGGCCCGACCGTCGCGACATTCAAGCCGGGCAGCAGCCCCGGCACTTTCACCGTCGATGGCCCGCTTAATTTGCTGCCAGGCGGTGTGCTCGAACTGGAAATTGAACGCGATCCGCTGACTCATCTGATCACCCACGACCGGGTCGTTGCCACTTCCTTCTCGCTGGATGGGAAGGTAGTCTTCCTGGTCGGCAATGGTGTCGAATCGGATGACGTGACGGGCCTGCAGTTTCTTGACTGCGGTGGTGCCTGCAGCGTGACTTACGGCAGCAATTTCAGCTTCGAATTCCCCGGCCGTTCAGGGTCAACACTGTTCATGGGCGAGAACGGATTGCAGATCAGCTCGCTTGCGCCTGTGCCGGAGCCCGGCACCTATGCGATGCTTTTGGCTGGCTTGGCGCTTGTAGGCGGCCTAGCTTCGCGTCGGCGGCGTGTCGTGGCGACCTGAGTTTCAGCAACAGCGCCGAACGTGTCGGGGAAGGTTGCCGACACCGCCGGCCACGAATTTCCGCACCTGGCGCAGAACAACTAGCGTATCCGCACCCAGAGGGGTGCGGACGCGCGCATCTCAGCTTGACGGCGCGTCGTCGAAGCTTTGCCGGTCAGAAAACAACAACACCGTGTCGTACAGGCTCGGGCCGTAGTGCCGCAACGCAACGTTGCGGTAGGCGTGGATGCCTTGCACTTTGTCCAGAATCTCGAACAAGTCCTGCGGATAGTGATAGCAGGTGATCGCCATGTCGGGCCGGCATCTGCCGATCAGTTCGCGGGCGCCCTCGATGACCTTGCACTCGTAGCCTTCGACATCCATCTTGATCAGGCTGCACTCCGGCACCGCATCGTCCAGGCGTACGCATGGCACCGTGATAGGGGTGCCGGTGGCAGCCACGGCATTGCCGCCAAACGGGTTCTCCGGGTTGTCATAGAAAGTGATGAAACCGCTTGCGGCACCCACGGCCTTGCAGTGCGTGGTGACGCCTTCGCGTGAGGCATGGCGTTGCAGTTGGCGATACTGGCCGGGGGTCGGTTCAAAAGCGTGGATGTGGCGGAACCTGCCGTTGGTGACCTTGAGGAATTTTTCCAGCGTGTCGCCGTGAGCCGCACCGACATCGACATAGATTTCGTCTGGTCCAGGCACCAGGCTGGCCTCAAGGTTGCGCGGATTGAAATACTCGGTCTCGCCGGGGAAGGCGACGGCCAGGAGCGGCGTGCGATCACCCCTGCAAATGGCGTTGATGCGGGCATGGAGGGTGTGGCGCGAGCGCGCGTCGGTGAGCACGCAAGCCACCGCGTCGATCCGCTCCTGTGATTGTTGTTGCCACCAGAGACGTTCGTCGCGCACCATCTTGTAGGTGTGCGGGAGGCCGAGTTCATCGAGTTTCTGCAGGAAGTCGATGACCCGCACGTCGCCCAGGCCGGCCAAGCCAGGAATGCACCACATGGCGTCCTGGTTCTGGAAAAAATGCACGATCTCGACCGGTCGGGCCTGTGCCATGCGCGCAAATTCCGAATGGGTGACCGTGGGCACCGGCGCGCCACCCAAAATCAGTTGATCGCCATCGCGAAAGAAGCTGTCCGAGATGTAGCCCGCCACCCGGCCTTGGAGCGCGGTTTGGATCGCGGGCGCGAAGAGCTTGAACAGGGTGGCCGGGAATCCGGTAAAAAACGTCGCTCTGGATTGCTGTGATGCGCTCATGGCCTTTTCTTCGGTGTCCCTGTGCCGCGCCAGCGCGCACCCACACAGACTCCAGCCGATTTGACCTTGTTCGCAAGCGGCGTGGTCGGCTGAGGAGGTATGCAAAGCGCCACTATTTCACCGCCCTTGTGCACCTGTGCCGTGGCCCGGACGCGCGGCAGCACAGGCGGCGCCGGCTCAGGGTGGCGCTATGTGACTGGCGTGATTGGCCAGGTACCAGTCGGCCACTTCCTCGCGTTTGGCGAACCAGACGTCGCCGAACTGCTTCACGTAACCCAGGAAGTCGCGGAAGAACTGCATGCGGTGCGGATGGCCCGACACATGCGGATGAAGGCCGATGTTCATCATTTTGCCGGTCTTGGCGCTTTCGGCGTAGAGCTCGTTGAACTGGCTTTTGAGCATCAGCAACGCG
>JAYTDE010000262.1:0-21959 GCA_043736195.1 Burkholderiales bacterium
GGGCAATGCGCTCACATGGTGCAGGGCATGAACGCTTCAACCCAATCATCGCACAAGCCGGGCACGCGGTGTGTGGCGCAGTTGCGAATTGCGCTCCGATCGCATGCGCAGTCATCGGAAAGCCGCGCTTTTCCGGCGATCGATCCAGGCGAATCGGGGGGACCATAAGGTGTTACCGATGCACCCTCGAGGCCTTCATGCACAACGCATCCACACTGCCAAGCGCGCATTCCCTGCTGCCTTTTCTGCCGGCTGCGGAACGTCATATCAATTCGATCCTGCGCTGCGCCGGCACCGATCCGGTGCCGACCGCCCGCGCCGCCGCATGCTATGAGCTTTCGATGCTGGCATACGGCTATCACGATCGGCTGTCCGACCACTCGGCGGCGCTCACCAGCGCCCAATTGCTGTTCCTGGCCGCGGAGCTCGAACGCAGCGGCGCCGGTCCGGCCCATGAGCCCGCGTCCCTGCCGTGCGGGCATGACGCCGCGGCGCTTGCGCGCGATGCCATGATTCTCGGTTCGCAAGCCAAGGGGCTGACCCAGGAAGGCGTTGCTTCCGCCCTGGCACATTTCCGGCAAGCTGTGGAGGCGCAGGGCATCGACCTGGCAGCCTCCTTGCTGACTGAACTCTCCGGCACGCCGGCGCAGAAAAAATGGGCTCCGCGTGAAGTACCGGCGGCAATTCCCCCCGCATTCGTTCTGGCCCAGGCACCCTCCACGGTGCGCCGTTCCGCCACCTGAGCACCTCACCGGTCGCCGCCGACGAGCGCAGCCGCGAAGCGTCCGTCGCTATTGATCCGCGGCCGAGGCGATGCGCTCGGGGGTGATCGGCAGGTCGCGCACCCTGATCCCCAACGCGTCGCGCACGGCATTCGCAATCGCCGCCGCAGTCGGACCATGGGCAGCCTCGCCGGCGCCGCAGGAAGGCAATTCCGGGTCCGCCAGGATCTCCACCTCGACTTGCGGCACCTCGGAAAAACGCAGGATCGGATAGCTCTCCCAGGAATCGCTCGACACCCGCGTGTGGTCGAAGCGCATCGCCTCCTTCAGGGTCCAGCTTGTGGCCTGGATCGCACCGCCTTCGATCTGGTTGGCAATGCCGTCGGGATTGACGGCGCGCCCGCAGTCGACCGCGATCCACAGGTGGCGCACCCGGATTTCACGCCCGGCCTCGATTTCAGCCACCACCGCGCAGTAGGCGCCGGTGTTCTTGTATTTCGCGAAGCCCATGCCGAAGCCCGAGTTTTCGCGTGGCGCACGGGCGCGCCAGTCGGCCCGGATTGCCACTGCCTCGAGCACGGCGCGCGCGCGCGGGTCGCGCAAATAGTTCAGGCGCCAGTCAAGCGGATCGAGCGCGGCGCTTCGTGCCAGATCGTCGATGAAGCTTTCGATGGCGAATACGTTTGCAAACGCGCCGAGCGAACGCAGGGCGGACGCGCGCAAGGGCATGGACAGCACACGATGATTGCTCACACGCCAGCCGGAAAATTCGTAGGCGGGCACCGCATTGCGCTCGGCGCCGCCGCCGGCCGTAAGTGCCGCATTGGTGGCAATCAGGCGCTCGAATGGCGCTTGCAGGTGCCAGGCCGCCAGCAGGGCCGGCGTTTTAGCGCGCCCCGGCCGGGTGCCGTGACCGTTGCTCCACACATCATGGCGCCAATGCAGCACCCGCCCATCGGCATCGAGATCGGCCGCGATCTCGATCGCCATGGCCGGACCAAACGGCGACCAGGTCATCTCATCAGCACGCGACCATTGCACGCGTACCGGGCGGCCCGCTGCCGCACGGGCCAGCAAGGCCGCATCGAAGGCCACGTCGTCCGCGCCGTTGTGGCCATAGCAGCCCGCACCTTCGACATGATTAACCGTGATCGCCTGAGCGGCCAAGCCGAACGCCAGCGCCAGGTCGGTGCGCAAGTTGAAAATGCCCTGGCTTTGGCTCCACACCGTAAGCCCGTCGGCGGCCTTGCCGGTATTCCACTTTGCCACCGCGCACACCGTGGCGATCGATGCGTGGGCCAGATACGGCTTGGTAAAGCAAGCGCGAATTGTTGTTGCGGGCAGCGCTGGCACCGCTGCCACGCGCTCGTCGGTCAGCCGGGTATCCAGTGGCTGCGCCTTGAGCCAATCGGCCAGCCCGTCCACAGGCGGCAAGCTTGCGGTCTCGCGCCAGCGCGCCGCCTGCCGCAAAAGCTCCAGCGCCGCACGCACCACCGCAGCGGAAACGCCTACAACACCCACAAAGCTGCCGTCGCGAACCACCGCAACCACGCCGGGCAGTGCGCGCGCCGCGCTCTCATCGAGCATCTCCAACTGCGCGGCCGGCGAAGGCGGTCGCAACACCGTGCCGTGCAGCATGCCCGGCAGATCCAGGTCATGGATGAAGCGCGGGTGGCCGAACACTTTGTCCGGTATGTCATCGCGTGGAGCCGACTCACCCACGATGGCAAGCGCGCCGGCCGCTTTGGGTTGCGTCGCCGCGCTTGCTTCGCGCTCCAGCAGCTGCGCATCGGCCAGGTTCCAGTAACTCATGCCGGTGGGTTCGACGCCGGCCACAATCTCACCGTCGGCAACGCCCAGCACCGCCAAGGCAATGCCGGACCGCGCGGCGGCTTCCGCCAGGTACAGTGCGCGCGCCTCGGCGGCGGCGAAACGCAAGGCCGACCCGGACTCCTGTACCGAAAGGCTGCCGGACGTAACGGCTTCGTCGGGACTGGTGGCAGTCGACGCCGGAATCATGCGAATGCGATGCAAGGCGACATCGAGCTCGCAGGCGACAATCTGCGCCAGTGCGGTCAGGATGCCCTGGCCGATCTCCACCTTGCCCGATCGCACCTCGACCACGCCATCCGCACGCAGGGTCAACCATTGCGCCAGGCGGCGATTGACCTGCAGGCTGCCAGGCAGGCGCGGCCTGCCGTCGTCCGGCATCGCGCCCAAGCGAAACGCGAGATTCACGACGCCACCCTGGCGGCCAGCGTGCGCGCGGCGCGCAGCACGGCGCGCACGATGCGGTTGTGGCTGCCGCAGCGACACAGGTGCCGGTCGAGCGCTGCACGCACCTCTTGTTCGCTCGGGTCCGGGTTGGCGGCCAACAGCTCGGCGGCTGAAATCTGGATGCCCGACAGGCAATAGCCGCACTGCGCTGCCTGCTCCGCGATCAGTGCCGCCTGCAGCACATGCGGTGCGGCCGGCGTGCCCAGGCCTTCGACGGTGACAACACTGCGCCCCGCCGCAGCCCACAGCGGCGTGTCGCAGGCAGGCTGCGAACGGCCATCGATCAGCACATGGCAGGCACCGCACTGGTTCTGACCGCAGCCGAAGCGCGTGCCCTTCAGACCCAGGTGATCGCGCAGGATGTCAATCAACGGCGTGCTATCGGCCGCCTCGACCTCGACCGGGCCGCCGTTGACGTTCAGGCGATGCATCAAGGCGCCACTTCAAAGGCCATGAGCAGTCTATTGCGACCCGTCATTGATCCGCCCGTGCGCCTGAAATCTTCACTACGCGCGCCCATTTTTCGATGTCCTCACGCAGGTACTGCGCAAATTCGTCCAGCGACATCGCAAGCGGCAACGCGCCCTGCCTGGCCCACTCCGCGCGGACGTCGGCGCGCGCCAGGATCTTCCCGACCTCGGCATTGAGCCTGGCTTGCACCGCGCGCGGCGTGCCGGTCGGCGCCATCAGTCCCAGCCAGATGGTCGACTCATAGCCCGGCACGCCGGCCTCGGCCAGCGTAGGCACCTCGGGCAGCACCGCCGAACGCTGCCTGCCCGAAGTCGCCAGGGCCTTCAGCTTGCCGGCGGCGATGTTCTGCTGCATGGTGGGCACGGCGTCGAACATCATCTCGACCTGGCCGCCCAGCACATCGGTACGCGCGCCGGAACTACCCTTGTAGGGCACATGGGTGATATCGACCCCGGCCATGGTCTTGAACAGTTCGCCGGCCATGTGATACGGCGTGCCGGGCCCGGAGGAGGCGTAGTTCATACCCTTGGGCCTGGCCTTGGCCGCGGCGATCAATTCCTTGAGACTGGCAAAGCCTGTCTTGGGATGCACCACCAGCACCAGGTCGGAAGAATTGACCGGCGCCACCGCCACGAAATCCTTCAGCAGGCCATACGGCTTGTTGGGAATCAGCGACTCGTTGACTGTGTGGGTGTTGGACATCATCAGGAGCGTATAGCCATCGGGCGGCGCCTTGGCCACCGCGTCGGTGCCGATCACCGACCCGCCGCCGGGCCGGTTGTCGACCGTGAATGGCTGTCCCAGCGCGTCCGACAGGCGCTGCGCCACAAAGCGCGCGTAAATGTCGGCCGGACCGCCGGCGGCGAACGGCACGATGATGCGTACCGGGCGCGCCGGGTAGTCCTGCGCCTGGGCACTGCAAAGCGGCAGGAGCGTCAGGCCGAGTAGCACAGACAGTGATCGCAACATGTGGAGCCTCCGGCGAGTGATCATTTGCCAAATACGGTAACAAAAAAACGGCTGCTTGGCGATGATGCATGTTGACATCGGGCAGCGGAACAATGGGAATTCGATCAGCCGAACCGGCCGTGCAGCATGGGTGGTCGGGGCTCCCGCTTCATCCTGTCGCGCCGGAAAACCAGACCGGTTGACCAAGGTCAAGCTTGATCGGACATCGAAGTGTACGATCGGCAGTCAATTCCGGTATCGGACCGGATCAACTCAAACCTGCGGAGGTCGCGCAATGCGAAAACCAGCCATCCGGATTTCAATCGGTATGCTCGCGATATTGCTCGCCGGACCCGCTGCGTCGATGAGCGAGGGCAAAACCGCGCAAGGCGAGCCATACGTCAGCGGCGGCATCGGCGCGGGTGAACTGGAAGACCTGGAAAAGCAGCGCGGCCGTTTCAGCCTGCGCGTGCTTACCGCGGCGACGGGCAGCGGCGCCTATCTGGCGGACGTGTTGATAACGATCACCGATGCGGCCGGCAAGACGGTGCTGTCGACTACCGCCGACGGCCCGTGGCTGTATGTCAATCTCAAACTCGGCGACTACAAGGTCACGGCCATCCACAAGGCGCAGGTCAAGCATCAGGCCACCAAGATCCACGCCGGCGACCGCCACGAGATGTTTTTCTATTTCGACCAGCCGGTGGAACGTCTTCCCAAGGGCGAGAAAAGCTGACACTTGCAGAAAAAACCCGCAGAAAAAACCCGCAGAAAAAACTTGCAGAAAAAACTTGCAGAAAAAAGCCGCCCGCAGGCGGCCGCTTGCTACCAGGGCGAATCTAGACCCGGCGCCGGTATTCGCCGGTGCGGGTGTCGATCTCGATCTTGTCGCCCTGCGCCACGAACAGCGGCACGCCGACGGAGAAGCCGGTAGCCAGCTTGGCCGGTTTGAGTACCTTGCCCGACGTGTCGCCACGAATCGCCGGTTCGGTGTAAACGATGACGCGCTCGACCGAGGTCGGCAGTTCGGCCGAAATGGCGCGATCGTTGTAGATCGTCAGTTCGCACGCCATGCCGTCCTCGAGGTAGTTGAGGGCATCACCCAGGCTCTCGCCCTCGACTTCGAACTGGTTGTAGTCGGCGTCCATGAACACATACAGCGGATCGGCGAAGTAGGAATAGGTGACGTCCTTCTTTTCCAGCTGCACGGTTTCGAACTTGTCATCGGCCTTGTAGACCGATTCAGTGCCGGTGCCGGTCAAGAGGTTCTTGAGCTTCATCTTGACCACCGAAGCGTTGCGGCCCGACTTGCTGTACTCGGCCTTCTGCACCACCATGGCATCGCTGCCGACCATCACGACGTTGCCCGCGCGGAGCTCCTGTGCGATTTTCATGACTGATCCTTCAAGAGCTGGAAGAGGAATCGGGTGCCCAATGCACGCGAATCCGCTGCGGATCCAGCCGCAGCTTCCGTTGTAAAAAGCTCTCTATTTTAACCTGTCCGCCACGATTTTTCCAGAAAACTCAACAAGTTGCGCCGCCAGATCGCGCGCTTCGGCCAGTTTCCACGCCCATTCCTCGGCATGCAGGCGCAACGCCGACTGGTTGGCCGCAAAGCCGCGCCAGACTTCTTCAAACGACCAGGGCGTCTCGGGGTTGACCGCTGCGTCGCTGCTTGTGTCGCCACCGGCCGCAAGCCCGTTCCACAAGGCCATGAAACGCTCCACCGACTGGCGCCGCGGTTCATGCAACCCGTGGCAGTAGCGGCGCAGGAATTCGGCCAGCTTGGCTGCATGCGCCTGTTCGTTTTGCGGGTAGATCTGCCATACCAGCGGCCGGCCGGCCCACTGGGCGCGCACGAACGAGTCCTCGCCGCGCACAAAGTTGAGGTCGCAGCCCCACAACAAACGATCGTAGTCGGGTTGCTCGACAAACGGCACGATCGAGGCCGCGACATTACCTAGCGATCCCTGCGCACCGACCGCATCGGCCATGCCGAACCAGTCCGCCACCATCATCGAGGAGGGCCCGCGCGGTACGATCAGGCGCACCGGATGCGGGTGCGCCGAGAGGCCGGTGAGGAGCGCATGTGCCGGGGCCTTGGGGTAGGAAAACAATGACACGCGCCATTCGTTGCGCACCCTGGAAGGCACCCCGATACGCTGCCAGAACGCGGCTTGCGTGGCCGGATTGGCCTGATACGCATCGCGCGCTTCAAACAAGCCGCGCTCACGCAACAAGCCGCCGGTCCCGGTGGCGAAGCCGGGAAAAAAGAAGTGTCGATCGAGGCGCAATTGCGGATGCGGCGACGGCATGCCGTGACAGCCGGCAACCCATTCCTCTGCACTCAGGTATTCAAGAATGATCCATGCCGGCCGCGCGCCGGCGGCCGCGTTGGCCACCATCGAAGCACAGTACGCGTCGGGAAGCTCGCACCCAAACCCCTCGATCACCACATCCGCCGGCCGTGCGCTGCCGGCGCTGGCATCCCAGCGCCGAATCTCAACGCCATGCGCGGTCTGCGCATCGACACCCGCATCGACCGCCGGGCACAGCCGTTCAAGACTCTCCAGATCATCAACCCACAAGCGCACGGCACGGCGGTGCTCGGCGACCAGTTGACGCGCCAGGCGCCAGGTCACCCCGACGTCCCCGTAGTTGTCGATCACCTTGCAGAAAATGTCCCAGCGCTTGGATGGCAATTCGGTCTCCACACACCACACGTGCTTAAATATTGCATGAATTCGCAACCAACGCCGGAAAAAGCGCGCGCCCGCTTCTTTGCGCGCCGCGCCAGCCGCCGCGAGTGGCTTCTGTTCGTGCTACCGGCTTTGGCGATCATCGCCGCAGCGTTCTGGCTCACCTTCCGCTTCGTGCAACCGGCGCCGCCCGGCTCGCTTGCCATGAGCACCGGCGCCGCGGACGGCGCCTATCATCGTTTCGCCCTCAAATACCAGGAGATTCTCGCACGCGACGGCGTCACCCTCGAATTGAAGCCTTCCGCCGGCTCGGTGGAAAACCTCAACCGGCTCAAGGACGACGACGCCGGTATAGACGTCGGCTTCGTACAGGGCGGCCTGGGCCTGCTCACCCTGACGCCGCTGGCGCAGCCTCCCGAGGAAACCCGCGTACTGTCCCTTGCCAACCTGTTCCAGGAGCCGGTGTGGGTGTTCTACCGCTCCAAATCGGAGCTGACCCGGCTGACCGACCTGGCGCCCCTCAAGATGGCGATCGGCCAGACCGGCTCAGGTACCCGCAAGGTCGCACTAGACATGCTCGGTGCACACGGCATCGACGAAAAGAGCGGCAATCTCAAAGAGCTGGGCGGCGGCGCCGCAGTCGATGCGCTGCTGGAAGGGAGCATCGACGCGATCTTCATCATCGCCGCGCCCGAGGCGCCGGTGATCAAGCGTCTGCTCGACGCATCCGGCATCAAGTTGCTTGATCTTGACAACACCCTCGCACTGTCGCGCCGCTTCCCTTATCTGAAACCGGCCATCTTGGCCCAGGGTGTATTCGATCTCAAGAACAATCTGCCGCAACGTGATGTGCGCATGGTCGCAACCCAGGCCAATCTGGTGATTCGCGAGGACCTGCATCCTGCGCTTGCCTACCTGCTGCTCGAAGCCGCGGTGGAAGTCCACGGCACGCCGGGCCTGTTTCACCTGCCCGGAGAATTTCCGACGCCGCTTTCGACCGACTGGCCATTGGCCGACGAAGCCAAGCGCTATTTCAAGTCCGGACGCCCTTTCCTGCAGCGTTACCTGCCGTTCTGGCTGGCCAATTTCGTCGAACGCATGCTGGTGCTGCTGGTACCGATCATCGCAGTGGTGGTCCCGCTGGTGAAATGGCTGCCATCGCTGTTTTCCTGGCGCCAGAACGCGCGCGTCAACCGCTGGTACGGCGAACTCAAGTTTCTCGAGCGCGAGGTCGACCTCAAGGCCGTCGCCGGCGACGAACTGGCGGAGATCCTGGCGCGCCTGGATCGCATCGAGAATGACGCCGCGCGCCTGCCCATACTATTGGCCTTCTCCAACCGCGTCTATACGCTGCGCCAACACGTGCACTATGTGCGTGGCCACCTGCTGGCATCGACAGGATCGGTCGCGCGCGCCACCGACGGGGCGGAAGCCTAGTGCGTCGTACGAGGGGAGCGCCGGTGTCTTCGCGGCGCAGTCTCGGACGGCCGGCACTCCTTGCCTGCCTGCACGCCGCACGCCTGACATCCTTGCGACGGGCGCCGCGATGCGGTGTCGGCGCCCGCCTCCGAGATTCGCCCTTTCTGTTATTTTCCGCTCTTGGTCATTGAACGAAACGCATCCATGGATCACCCTGCACCGCAAACCATCCTTCTGAAGGACTACACGCCCCCCGCCTATCTAGTCGATACCGTTGAGTTGCGATTCGACCTCGATCCCGAAGCGACACTGGTCACCGCGAACTTCCATGTGCGCAGGAATCCGGCACATGTGGGCGCCTCCGTCTTGCCACTGGACGGGCGCGAACTCGAATTGGTCAGCGTCCAGGTCAACGATCGGGTCCTGACCGCCGGCGATTTCGAACACACCAATGAATCGCTGACCCTGCGCGGCGTTGGTGACAGCGCGACCATCAACATCACCACCCGCATCCGGCCCGCGAAGAACCTGTCGTTCATGGGGCTTTACTGCTCCGGCGGAAACTTCTTCACCCAGTGCGAGGCGGAAGGCTATCGCAAGATCACCTATTTTCCCGACCGCCCCGACGTCATGGCCAAGTACCGGGTAACCGTGATTGGTCAACGCGATATGCTGCCGGTGCTGTTGTCGAACGGTAATTGCGTCTCGACCCGTGACCTGGGTGATGGTCGACACGAGGCGGTATGGGTCGATCCATTCGCCAAACCTTCGTACCTGTTCGCACTGGTGGCCGGCCGCTTCGCCTGCCACGAGGATACGATCAGGTCGGCGTCCGGCAAGACCAAGCGCCTGCAGATCTATGTCGAACCGAAAGACGCGGACAAAACCGCGCATGCGATGGAATCGCTGAAGAAGTCGATCCGCTGGGATGAAAAGCGCTTCGGCCTGGAGCTCGACCTCGATCAGTACATGATCGTCGCCGTCGGTGATTTCAACATGGGGGCGATGGAGAACAAGGGCCTCAACGTTTTCAATACCAAATACGTGCTGGCCAATTCAAGCACCGCGACCGATGCCGACTACGACGGCATCGAATCGGTGATCGCCCATGAATATTTCCACAACTGGACCGGCAACCGCGTGACCTGTCGTGACTGGTTCCAGCTATCCCTCAAGGAGGGCCTGACGGTGTTCCGGGATCAGGAGTTCTCGATGGACATGGCAGGCTCGGCTTCAGGGCGTGCGGTGAAGCGGATCGGCGACGTGCGCCTCCTGCGCAGCGCACAGTTCCCCGAGGATGCAGGCCCGATGGCGCATCCGGTACGGCCGGACTCCTACATCGAGATCAACAACTTCTACACCGTCACGATCTATGAAAAAGGCGCCGAGGTGGTGCGCATGGTTCAGACCATGTTCGGACGCGCCGGCTTCCGCCGTGGCATGGACCTGTACTTCAAGCGGCACGACGGCATGGCCGTCACCTGCGATGACTTTTTCGCCGCCATGGCCGATGCCAATCCGGGCATGCTGTCCGCGCCTGAACGCGCGCAATGGTTCAACTGGTACGGCCAGGCCGGCACGCCACGCCTGAACGTGAACGACGAATACGACGCCCGCGAGCGCACCTACACACTGCGAGTCCGGCAAGGCTGCCCGCCCACCGCCGGTCAGGCACACAAGATGCCGTTCGTGGTGCCGCTCGCGCTCGGACTCATCGGTGCAAAAGGCGCTGCCTTGCCGCTGCATCTGGCCGGCGAGACGCGCCGGCGCGGAACCGAAGCCACGCTCCTGGTTTCAGGCGCGGACAACGTTTTTGTCTTCACCAGCGTGGCGGAGCGCCCGGTGCCGTCGCTGTTGCGCGGCTTCTCCGCCCCGGTGATCCTCGAGTACGACTATAGCGACGCTGCCCTGACGCTCCTGATGGCGCACGACAGCGATGCCTTCAATCGCTGGGAAGCCGGGCAGCGTCTGTTCCTGCGCCTGCTTACGACGCTGGCGCATAAAATCAGCGCCGGACAGTCGCTGGCAGTTCCCGCAGCTGTAACCGCCGCGTTCAAGCGAATCCTGTCAGATCGCGCCCTCGATCCGGCGTTCAAGGCCGAAGCGCTGGCGCTGCCCAGCGAAACCTATATCGCCGAACAGTTCAGCGAGGTCGATCCGGGGGCGATCCACGTCGCCCGAGTGTTTGTGCGACGCACGCTGGCACGGGCGGCCGCGCCCGAGTTGCGCCGGGTGTGGCTATCCAACACAGTCAAGGGCAAGTACTCGCCCGACCCGGTATCGGCCGGCCGGCGCTCGCTGCAAGGCCTGGCACTCGGCTATCTTCTCGAACTCGACGATGCCCCGATGCGTCGCGCAGCATTCGCAGCGCTGCATGCGGCCGGCAACATGACAGACCGCATCAACGCGATGGGCGCCCTGATGCTGCACGACTCGCCCGAACGGTCCGAAGCATTGCAGTTCTTTCACCAGCAGTTCCACGACGATGCGCTGGTGATGGACAAGTGGCTGGCGCTGCAAGCGGGCGCGCGCACCGGGGCCGGCGGCACCTCGACGCTTGAGACCGTACGCGGACTGATGACCCATCCAGTATTTTCTATCAAGAACCCGAACAAGGCGCGCGCACTGATCGGCACCTTCTGCCACGGCAATCCGGCCTGCTTTCATGCCAACGACGGCAGCGGCTACGATTTCTGGACCGAACGCGTGATCGAGATCGATGCCTTCAATCCGCAGGTCGCAGCGCGCCTGGCGCGCGCGGCTTCAAACTGGAGAAAGCTCGAACCGCAGCGGCGTGAGTTGCTGCACGCGCGGCTGCTGCAGATCGCAGGCCATGCGGCGCTATCGAAGGATACGCGCGAGGTGGTGCAGAAGACCCTCGGTTGACCGAAAGCACCGCCGCACGCCCGGTAGCACCGGCCCATTCCGCGCGACACCGGGCCACCGGCCCCTATCCCGAAGCAGACTCATGAGCGAGAAAATACTTTCCAATCCCAGCGTCAGACGGGTACAGGCGGCGCTGATGGCAGCCGGCATCCACGCTGACATCATGGTCACCGAGGCGGCTACTCCCTCGTCACATGCGGCCGCCGAAAAGCACGGCTGCGCCGTGGCGCAGATCGCGAAATCGGTGATTTTTCGTGCACTCGAGTCCGATCAGGTGGTGCTGGTCATCACCAGCGGCGCCAACCGGGTCGACGAGACCCGCGTCATCGAAGCCATCGGCGAGCCGATCGGGCGCGCCGATGCTGCCTTTGTCAAGGCACGCACCGGTTTCTCGATCGGCGGTGTGGCACCACTTGGCCATCTGTCTGCGCCGATCACCCTGTTCGACGAGACCCTGATCACCTTTGATGTGATCTACCCGGCTGCCGGCCATCCGAACACCGGCTTCGCGGTCGAACCGCGTGCCCTCGCAGCTGCGGCGCAGGCGCGCATCCTCCGTGTTTGCTGAGGGGGAGACTGTCGATGCCCGCGCTCGAAAACTATCGCATGCTGGCCCAATACAACCGCTGGATGAACATCCGGCTCTATGATTGCGCTGCGCGCCTGGGCGATGACAAACGCCGCCGCGATCGCGGCGCGTTCTTCAAATCGATTCACGGCACGCTCAACCATCTGCTGGTGGGCGACCACCTGTGGATGGGGCGCTTCGAGTGCCTGCCGTTCACCTGGCAAGGCCACGCCCATGAGTTGCATTCCGAGTTCGACCCAATGCGCCGCGCGCGCGAGGCGATGGACGTGCGCATCGTCGCCTTGGTCGAACGCCTCAAGCCGGAATGGATCGCCGGGCCTTTCGAATACTCCAAACTGTCGGGCACACACGTGCGGGTGGCTAGCTTCGCCGCACTGACCCATTTTTTCAACCACCAGACGCACCACCACCGCGGACAAGCCACCACCTTGCTCATGCAAGTGGGCGTTGATCCCGGCGAAACCGATCTTGTGGCGATGGCGGGCATTCAACAGGAAGCCACATCATGGGATGCCGCAAACCCGGCGCCGAACCGTACCAACAATATCGCGCGTACCTGATCGGAATCTCCGCATGAAACTCCTGGTTCTCGGTGCCGGCGCGACCGGCGGCTATTTCGGCGGCCGCCTGGCGCAGGCGGCACATCTTGGCAAATCCGATATTGACGTCAGCTTTTTGGTGCGGCCCAAGCGCGCCGATACGCTCACGGCGCGCGGCCTGAATGTGGAGAGCCCGCAGGGCAGCTTCGGCATTCCGGTACGCGCCGTGCTGCACACCGAACTCAAGCCTGAATACGATCTGGTGCTGTTGTCCTGCAAGGCTTACGATCTGGAGTCGTCGATCCTGGCTATCTATCCCGGCATGCGGCCGGATACCTGTGTATTGCCGATACTGAACGGCCTGGCGCATTTCGATCGGCTTGACCGCGAGTTCGGCGCCCATCGTGTATTGGGCGGTTGCTGCCATATCGCGGGCAACCTCACATCGGAGGGCCTGGTGCGACAGATGACCGACCTGCAGCGCATCACCTTCGGCCTGCGCCCGCAAAACGCTGCCATGGGCAAGACCATCCTCGACGCACTGGCAGACGCGTTTCGCCAGACACCGGTCGACCTGCGCTACAGCGATCAGGTGTTGCAGGATATCTGGGAAAAGTTCGTTCTGTTGGCCACCTTGGCTGGCATGACCTGCCTGATGCGCGGCGCGGTGGGCGATATTGTCGCCACTGACGAAGGCGCCGGTCTGATGCTGGAAATGCTGGCCGAATGCGAAGCGGCCGCGACACACGCCGGCCACGCGTCGCGCCCGCAGGTGCATGCGGCAACCGTGAAGCTGCTCAGCACCCGCGGTTCGACCTTCACCGCCTCAATGCTGCGCGACCTCGAATCCGGGGGGCGCACCGAAGGCGCGCACATCGTGGGCGACATGCTGGCGCGCGCACGCTCGGCCGGCGCGACAGCCCCGCTCCTGGGCATCGCGTGGACGCACCTGCAGGCACGTGAGGCGCGCCTGGCGCGCGAAAGCGCTGCGCCCTGACATGGCAAGCATCTCCGCATTGAACATTTATCCGGTCAAGAGTTGCGCCGGCATTGCCTTGCAAGAGGTCCGGCTCGGGCGCGCCGGGCTGGAATGCGGCGGCGTCGGCGATCGCGAATGGATGGTGGTCGAAGCCGGCAGCGGCCAATTCCTGACCCAGCGCGAAGACCCGCGCATGGTCTTGATCACCCCCGCCATCGGCGCCCACAGCCTAATGTTGCATGCACCCGGCATGCCGGCGCTTGCCGTCGCGTTGGGCGAATTCAGCCTGCGCTCGGCCACGCTTGCCGTACGGGTGTGGAACCACGCCTGCCGCGCCTTCGATGAAGGCGATGCCGCTGCCGCCTGGCTGTCCGATTACCTCGGCCGCAAGCTCAGGCTGGCACGCTTCGATCCGGCCCACAAGCGGCTGTCGAATCGCGAGTGGACGCAGAACGTGGAGGCGCACAACCGCTTCTCCGACGGCTACCCGATCCTGATGGTCTCGCAAGCCTCGCTGGCTGACCTCAACGACCGCCTGCTTCTTGCCGGGCGTGAAGCGCTGCCGATGAATCGCTTCCGGCCCAACATCGTGCTTGGCGGCACCGGCCCATTCGACGAAGACCGCCTGCTCTCCTTGTCCGGCGCGGACTTCTCACTCAAGCCGGTCAAACCCTGTCCACGCTGCCCGATTCCCTCGATCGACCAGACCAGCGGCAAGCGCGGTGCGGATCCGCTGGATATCCTCGCGCAGTACCGTGACGACCCGCGCCTGGGCGTGGTGTTCGGTCAAAACACGATTGTCGCCAACGGCTTTGGCGCCAGCCTCGCAGTTGGCCAGTCGCTGAATGAGGAATGGAACTTTTGAGCGGCATCGACTTGGCGACTGAACGGCGCGGACTGATCTACGGCTTTATCGGTGTAATGCTCTTCAGCTTGAGTTTGCCGGCCACGCGGCTGGCCGTCACCCATCTCGACCCTTTGTTCGTGGCGCTCGGTCGCTCGCTGGTCGCCGCTGTGCCCGCGGCCATATTCCTGCTGGCAACCCGCGCCAGGATTCCGACGCGCGCCCAATGCGTGCGCTTAGGCCTTACCTCGGCGGGCGTGATCTTCGGCTTTCCCGTGCTCACCTCATGGGCCATGTTGCACGTGCCGTCGGCCCATGGCGCGATCGTGGTCGGGCTGTTACCGCTGGCGACCGCCATGATGGGCGCCTGGGTCCATCATGAACGGCCATCGGCCGGGTTCTGGATCACCGCCACAGCCGGCAGCGCACTGGTAGTGGCATTCGCCGCCTTCAACGGCGGCGGCGCCCTGCATCTGGCCGACCTGGCGCTTTTTGGTGCGGTGGTGCTGGGCGCCTTCGGCTATGCCCAGGGGGCACTGCTGACGCGTGAACTGGGAGGTCGCGAGACCATCAGCTGGGCCCTGGTGATCAGCGTACCGGTATTGCTGCCACCGGTCGTGCTGGTGACGGTGCGCGGCGATTTCGCAGCCGCCACGGCCATTGAATGGGCGGGCTTCGCCTACGTCGCCATCTTCAGCCAGTACCTCGGCTTCTTTGCCTGGTACAAGGGACTTGATCTGGGCGGGGTCGCGCGGGTGTCGCAGGTGCAGTTGACGCAGGTGTTCCTGACCATGATGTTCGCCGCCTTGCTGCTGGGTGAGAAGGTTACCTGGTTGATGCTGGGCTTTGCGATCGCGGTGGTGGCTACGGTTGCGATCGGGCGGCGCATGCCGGTGTACCGCGCCAGATAGATTGTCGGTGCGACCTTCGGCTGCCCCGTCGGTGGCATGCGCGGCGGACGCGACGATCAGCGGCGCGCGGACGCCGGCATCAAGCGGGCGTCCTGCGAATCAGGTCTGCCGCCTTTTCAGCGATCATGATGGTCGGCGCATTGGTATTGCCCGACACCAGTTGCGGCATCACCGACGCGTCGACAACACGTAGCCCGGCAATGCCGCGCACGCGCAACTGCGGATCGACCACCGAGCGTTCGTCACTGCCCATGCGACAGGTACCGACCGGGTGGTAAATGGTGTCGGCACGCTCGCGAATCGCATGCTCGATGCCGACCTGATCGTCGTCGCGCAGTTTCGCGGTGTATAGCTCGCGCCCCTTGATCGATGCGAAGGCCGGCGCATCGAGGATCTTGCGCATCAGCCCGAAGCTGCGCACCAGTGTAGCCATGTCTTCCGGGTTGGACAGGAAGTCCGGATCGATCGCCGGTGCATCCAGTGCATTGGCCGACTTAAGCCTGACCGCACCGCGTGAACGCGGATTGAGTACGCAGGCATGCAGTGAATAGCCGTGCCCGAAATGCAGGGTGCGATTGTGGTTGTCGACCATGCCCATGACGAAATGGAACTGCACATCGGGTTCAGACAGGTCAGGCCGGGTCCTGACGAAGCCGCCGACCTCGGCGAAGTTGGAGGTCAGCATGCCGCGCCGTTCGCGTCGGTAGCGACCGATCTCGGCCAGGATGCGCAAGCCACCACCAAGCGAAACACCGAACAGGTCAAGTGAGGAGCATTTCCGGTTCACAATATAGTCCACATGGTCCTGCAGGTTGGCGCCCACCTCAGGGGAATCGACCAGCGGCGCGATGGCGTGCTCCAGCAGATGCGCCTTCGGCCCGACGCCCGAGCACATAAGAATCTGCGGCGATTGCAAGGCCCCGGCCGACAGAATCACTTCACGCCGCGCCGTCACGACCTTGTCGGCGCCACCGTGCCGGAACTCCACGCCGCTTGCGCGCTTGCCGCGTACCTGGAGGCGCAGCACCATAGCCCGCGTCAGCACCGTAAGATTCGGCCGCTGCATCGCGGGATGCAGGAAGGCGCGCGCCGCACTGCAGCGCTCGCCGCCCTTTTGCGTGACCTGGTAATGGCCCACCCCTTCCTGATCGCCGCTGTTGAAGTCGCTGACTTCGCGAAAACCGGTCTGTACCGCGGCCTCGATGAAGCGACGCCCGAAAGGATTGGGCGAACGCAGGTCCGCCACATTGAGCGGCCCGCCCTGGGCGTGCAGCGCGCCGTTCAGGCGTTCGTTGTGTTCGGACTTGAGAAAGTAAGGCAAGACCTCGTTCCAGCTCCAGCCCGGGCAACCGTGCCCGCCCGCGCCGACCGGCGCGGCCCAGCGATCGTAGTCCGAGGCGCGGCCGCGGATATAGATCATGGCGTTGGTCGACGATGAGCCGCCCAGCGTCTTGCCGCGCGGCTGATAGCCGCTACGGCCGTGGAACCCTGCCTGCGGCACGGTATCGAAGCCCCAGTTGTGCATCTTGAACGGCACCATCAACGCCGCGCCCGCCGGGGTATGGATCAAGGCGGAGTCGTCGGACTTGCCGGCCTCGAGCAGGCATACCCGGTTGGCCGGGTCCTCGGAGAGGCGCGCGGCCAATACACAGCCGGCCGAGCCGCCCCCTACGATCACATAGTCGAATTCCATTTCTCGCAAACCCTTTCGGCTCTAACCGGGGCGCTGGCGCGAGGCATGCTCACATGCCGGCGACGCATCGCGTATATCCCCTGGCCCTGTTTCCTGAATTTTCAAGTTTAAGCCTCAAGCGAGCCGCTTGATACTGCCGGACTGGAGCACCCACTCTAGCAAAGGACTTGACCGGCTGGCCTGCCTGCACGAGCGTTCATCTTGGGGAAAAACCTGCTAATCTCCCAATGGCTTGCAGCGCGAGGTCGCTGACATTTCCATCGGCATTTTCCTGGCCGAGCCAGGTTGCGCCGATTCGACCCAAGTGATCTGGCGATCGCATGCGAACTCACATCCAAGGAGACACGATGTCAAAGCCGGTTGTTTCAACAAGAGTCACGAGGCGTGAATTTGTAGCGACAGCGATGGCGTTGTCCGCCGGGTTTTCCACCGCTGTGAACGCGCAGGGCGCGCCGATCAAGATCGGATTTTCGATCGCCCAGACCGGCCCGCTGGGCGCAGGCGGCAAGGCCGGCCTGATCGCACTGCAAATGTGGCGCGACGACATGAATGCGAAAGGTGGCATTCTTGGTCGCAAGGTCGAGATGATCATCTATGACGATCAGGGCAACCCGGCGCTGACACCAGGGATCTATACCAAGTTGCTCGACGTCGACAAGGTCGACCTGCTGATCGCACCCTACGGTACCAACCCGACAGCGCCGATCATGCCGCTGGTGAAGCAGCGCGGACTGCTCCTGATGGGCAACTATTCGTTCGAGGTGAACGACCGCATCCAGCACGACATGTGGTTCAACAACTCGCCACTGACCGATTCAGTCACCTTTTCCCAGGGCTATTTCGAGCTCGCCAAGAAGATCGGCGCCAAGACGGTGGCATTCCTGGCGGCCGACGCCGAATTTGCGCAAAGCCTCGCCACCGGTGCGCGCAACCTGGCAACTCATTCGGGCTTCAAGGTGGTCTATGACCAGAAATATCCGCCCAACACCGCTGATTTTTCGTCGATGATCCGCGCCATCAAGGCGACCAAGCCGGATCTGGTGTACGTGGCCTCGTACCCAGGCGAATCGGTTGCCATTGTCAGGGCTGCCAACGAAATTGGCGTTGGGGAGAGCGTCAAGATGTTCGGTGGCGGCATGGTCGGCCTGCAATTCGCCCCCATCATGGAAAACCTGGGTTCGCAGTTGAATGGCATTGTCAACTACAACCCTTATGTGCCTGAAAAATCGCTCGATTTCCCCGGCCTCAAGGATTTCCTCGCGCGTTACACGCCGAGAGCCAAAGCCGAGAAGGTCGACCCGCTGGGCTACTACCTGCCGCCGTTCAATTATGCGATTGGCCAGATACTCGAGCAGGCCATCACCGCCACCAAGGGCCTGGATCAAAAAGCGCTGGCCAAGTACATGCGTGACAACGAGCACAAGACCGTCGTCGGGCCGGTCAAGTATGCGCGCAACGGTGAGTGGGCCGAAGGGCGCGTACTGCTGGTGCAGTTCAACGGCATCAAGGACAAGGACGTGGAGCAGTTCCGCCTGCCGGGTAAACAGGTCATCCTTGCGCCGGACAAGTACAAGACCGGGCAGCTCAAGTACCCGTACGAGAAAGCCCGCAAGTAGGTCTGCGCCGGACCAGCGGCGCCCAGCCTGGACTTGCATTCGCAATCGCTTGCATGAGGCAAAAAGGCCTGGTTTCCCGGGCCTTTTTGTTGGGCCAGCGGTGGCTGGCTCTACAACACGGGACTGGTGATCTCGCCACCCAGGGCGGCCAAGCCCCAGGCGCTGGTCTGCGCATCGATTGAAAAACTGATGTGGCAGGCCGCGGCGTGTTGGTCACGAAAAATGCGCTCCATCGGCCCGCGGGTATACAGGCCGTTGGCGCCGGCCAATGCATACAAGGTGTCGACCGCATCGACGGTGAGCTTGGCACCAAAGGCGCAGTTGCGCTTTTGCTTTAGCTTCAATTCAAGGCTGGCCTCGATGCCCTCTTCAGCCATGCGCTGGCCTTCGGCGCAATCGGCGTGCGCCATGGTGCGTGCGACGTCGATCTGCGCGCCGGCCAAGCCGATGCGTGCCTGCACGGTGCCCAGATCGCGCATCTTGAGCGTCGTATAGCTGGTGCTGCGCTCCTTGACCATGTCGGTGATGGCGTCGAACATCGCCTGCGCGTTGCCGACCAGGCAACCCAGCAGGCAATGACCGGAGAGCCCGCCAAAGGGCACGCGGAACACCGCCTGCGGATTGGTGCGCCAGCCCGGATACGGTTCACCGCGGCGATGATGGGTCATCGACAACGCGCGATGCTGCGGCACGAAAACCTTGTCGCATTTCACCGAGCGGCTGCCAGTGCCTCTCAGACCCATTACGTGCCAGTCGTCCAGTATCTCGTACTGGTGTGCCGGTACCAGGCACATGCGGTAATCGATGATTTTTTCACCATCGCGCACCACGCAGGCCAGCATGTTCCAGGTCGAGGGCGTCACTGCCGACGAGAAATTCCAGTGCCCGGAGATCTCGATGCCGCCATCGACCACGCGTCCGCGCCCTTGCGGGAAAGCGATGCCGGAAGCGATCATAACGTCGCGATCGGCATTCCAGATCTCGGCCTGCGCCTGTTCCTCGTAAAAGGCCAGCATCCAGTGATGCGCCAGCAGATTCGACAGGTTCCATGCGGTCGAGATGCAGCCGCGTCCGATGATCTCGGGAATGTCGAAAATCGCCTGAAACGGCAACTCCATGCCGCCCCAGCGCTTGGGCTGCAGGATGCGCGCCAGGCCTGTGCGGTGCAGGTCGTCCGCGTTGTCCGCAAGCAATTCACCGGCCTCCTCGCAGCGCGACGCGCGTTCGCGCAACACCGGAATCAGCGCCAGCGCGCTTTGGACCGCCTGTTCATAAGTGACGTTGGAGAAATCGTCACGAACCTGCACTCGTTCGGGAGCGTTCATGACGGGCTCCTTACGCGGTCACGCGCGGCATCAAGTCGTAATCCTCGCTCTCGTCCCACTCCGGCATTTTCGAGACGTTGAAAAAGTTGAGCTCGATGGTCAGCCCGTCTGGATCCTTCACGAAAATCTGGAACAGGTTGAACGACGGCAGCTTGCGCGACCACCACTTGCAGTTCATGCCTTTCAAGCGTGCGCGAAATTCGTCGGGATCGGCAGCGCCGAAGGCGATGTGGTCAATCACCCCGGCCTGGTCGGTGGCCGCGTTGGTCGGCGAGCCCGGGTAATAAAGCGCATGGTTGGGAATGCCGTGCGGCCCCATGTGCACCCAGACCTTGTCGTCACGACCGAGCCAGTAGCCCGGAAACGGCACCTGCGGGCGCGGCATTTCCGTAAGCGACAAGGCCTCGCAATAAAAACGCTTGGTCGCCTCCAGATCGTTGGCACGGACGAAGTAATGGTTCAGATCGGTGAGGGGCATGGCATGTCCTTTCCTGATTGGAATCCCGCAACAATACCCGCATTCGCGACCCTTCGCAACGTGGCCGCCGGGTGAACAGGCCTGACCATACGCCCGCGCCACAACGGTGCCGCTGCCGCGTCAAGGTCGCCATGGCAAACGCAGTGTCTCGCCATGCCGCACCACCGAAAACACACTGGGCCCAAGTCCGGCACGCGCCAGCTCCAGCGCCAGACGCCTGGGCGGCTCGTCCAGCGGCTCGTCGGTCAGTTCGAATGTGCCCCAATGGATGCCTAGAGTGAATCGCGCCTTGAGGTCCCGGTGAATGCGAATCGCCTCGGCCGGGTCGACGTGCTGCGACGCCATGAACCAGCGCGGTTCGTAGGCGCCCACCGGCACCATGGCGAAATCGACCGCGCCAAGGCGCGCGGCAATGTCGGCGAAATCCTTCGAATACCCGGTGTCACCGGTGAAAAAAGCGCGCCAGCCAGGCGCCTTGATGTACCAGCCACCCCACAAGGTGCGCAAGCGATCATTGGGGGTGCGGGCCGACCAGTGTTGCACCGGCGTGAAGTGCACCTCCAGCCCCTTGAAGTCACGCCTGTCCCACCAGTCCATTTCGACCACATCGGCGACGCCCAGATCAGCGAACCACGCCTTGTTGACCAAGGGTACGAAGAATCGCGGACTGCCGGCGGATTGGCGCGACAGGCGCAGTACCGTCTCTTGGTCCAGGTGATCGTAGTGATTGTGCGAAATCACCACCATATCGATGTGCGGCATGGTCGCGAAATCCAGCGCCGGTGGCACCCGCCGTTTCGGCCCCGCAAACGACACCGGCGAGGCACGTTCGGTCAAGTGCGGATCGGTCAGGATGTTGACCCCCGCGACCTGCACCAGCACCGTGGCGTGTCCGATCCATGTAGCCGCCGTTTCGGTGCGGTTGGCCTTGAGCCAGGCGACATCCGGCTCGACTTGCGGGAAGTCATAACCGTTTTCGGGCGGTCTGGGCAAGCCGGCGCGCCAGCGTTCCCATTGCCATTTCCAGAAACTGCCGCCGCTGTTGCCAAGCCCTTCGATGTAGTTGTTGCGAAAACCGTCGGGCGTGTGGTGCGGCTTGCCGCGGTCGTAGTTCGGGTTGCCCGGCGCGGCGCAGGCGCCCAGCGCAAGCAGCAACATCCAGCCCCAGCCGCGAGCCGCGGATGTGAGCGCGCGCATGCCGCGCGATGCCATGGTCGAGGACGAACCGCTGCTGCGCCCTGTTATATGCGTTCTGTGCATGGACTGGGGTCGAACGGTTGAATCGTGCGTAGCCGGCGTGCCGGCGGCCTCGCACACGGCCACCGCAGGCAATGGCAGGCGCACAGCGGAGCCTGCAGTGTGGCGCACCGCAAGGCACACCTGTGATCGGCAAAATGACACGCGAAGGCCGGCCCCGCCCGACAATTCAACTTCCGTCCGCGACAGCCGATATTCCGGAAGTCGGCGTTCCTTTTTGGCAGCGCCGTGCAGCTCAATCGGGCACTCATGGAGGGAACCATGCCGAACTTCAACAAAGCCTTGCTGGCCGCTGCCGGCCTCGCC
>JAYTDE010000263.1:0-2999 GCA_043736195.1 Burkholderiales bacterium
CCTTTTTCAGCGCCCCGTTACATTCAGGAACGCGCTGGTGCAAAGCATCGCCGGCGGCAATACGATGATGTTCAACGTGGCTGCGCGTTCACTGCTGATGGAAGCCGGTTGCGACATCGATGTGCAGACCCATGACTGGTGGGCATACATGGTGGTCACCGGATGTGGCGGCAGCGTCTTTTATGACCTGCGACCAACGGTGCGATACCGGCAGCATGGCGCGAACCTGGTGGGTTCGAACGCGAGTTTGTCCGGAAGATACCAGCGTGCCCGCAAGCTATTGGCAGGGCGTTTCAGAAACATGAACGGGCGCAATCTCGCCGCCCTGCAGAGGATTCGCCATCGCCTGACACCGGAGAATCAGGTGGTGCTGGAGGAATTCGAGCGCGCGCGTCAGCAAGGTCTGGCCGGCAGGGTGATGGGCATGCGGCGCTCGGGGGTTTACTGTCACACCAGTCTTGGCAATCTCGGATTGGCCGCAGCCACGGTGTTCAAGAAATTCTGACGGCCGTCATTCCCGTACTGCGACGTGGCCGGAAAGGGCTGTCCGCAATGGCGTCGCCGGCAGCAGCGCTGTGCATTGCCAAGTCTCAACGCCGCGCAAGCGCTACACGTCCTGATGCATGCTGGCCGCGGACGCGCACGGATTGCCCTCGCACTTACGCAGGAACGATTTCGCCTTTCAACTGCGCCGATTTTCCGCGAAACATGGCGACGACCTCTCCGCCGGAATTGGTGACCTTGATATCGTAGATCCCGTGCCGCCCTGACAGGGTTTGTTCCTGGCCTTCAGCTACCAGCACGTCGCCCCCCTTGACTGGTTTGAGAAATTCGATCGCGCAACCGGATGCGACAGCAGGGATGTTGTAGCTGTTGCAGGCGAAAGCGAAGGTCGAATCCGCCAGGGTGAACATGAGCCCGCCATGACAGATGCCATGGCCGTTGAGGAATTCAGCTCGAACCGGCATGCGCATGCGCGCATATCCGGGGCGCACATCCTCCAGCGTCATGCCCAACCATTTGCTGCAGGTATCGGTTCCATACATCGATTCGGCTGCGCGCCGGGCAAGTTCGATAGCTTTGGTGTCCATCCTCATCGCCCCTCAAACACCGGCTTGCGCTTGGCCAGAAATGCGGCGACACCCTCATGGTAATCATGCGACTGCGCCGCCGCGGACTGCAGCTCGGCCTCCAGTGCCAATTGCCCTGCTAGCGTATTTCCGCTCGAAGCATGAAGTTCACGCTTGATCAGGCCAAGCGCAAGCGTGGGCTGGGTAGCCAGACGCCGCGCCAGATTTCGCGCCTCCTCCATCAGGCGATCGTCGTCAATCACTTGCCAGATCAGGCCCCATTGGAGCGCGGTTTCCGCCGGCAACTTTTCCGCCAGCATTGCCAGGCCCATCGCGCGGGCCATGCCGACTAATCGCGGCAGAAAATAGCTGCCACCGGCATCGGGGACCAGCCCGATTTTCGCAAAGGCCTGGAGAAACACCGCCGAGCGTGCCGCCAGAACCACGTCGCACGCCAGTGCGATGTTCGCCCCCGCGCCCGCAGCCACGCCATTGACTGCACATACCACCGGAAAAGGACCCTCATGCAGGGAGCGAATCAGTGGGTTGTAGTCCTCGATGAGCGTATTGCTGACCGCGCCGGGCTTGCCGGTTGCAGGATCGATCACGTCGTCAAGATCCTGGCCCGCGCAAAATCCGCGCCCGGCACCTGTAAGCAGGATTGCACGAACCGATGCGTCGTTGCGAATCGACGCAAGCGCTGCGCGCAGCTCGGCATGCATGACGCGGGTGAAGCTGTTGAGTTTGTCCGGCCGATTCAAGGTTACTTCGGCCACGCCGTCGGAGATCGAGAGAAGAATGCACGAGGAAGGCATGATTGTTTCCCGGAATTTGACGAACGAGAATACCTCAATCCAGTCTGCTTGCGAGGTCGACACCGGGCTGCGCGGCCGGTCGGCCTGAGTTACGCGAGCGCCCCAGTCGGGGTACGGACACGCAACGACATCTCAGCCCATGCATGCAGCCTGCTGATGATGTGAAGTTCGTGCGTGCCGCCGCGCTCGGCAACTGGGTAGACGAAGCCGACGCTTTGCGCGGCTGTCAGATCAGCCGGCCGACGAGCCAGAAGCAAAGCGCGAAAATCGCAGTCGAGGTGAGCGGCACCGCGATTTCAGTTTGACGCACGCGAATCCGGAAGTCGCCCGGCAGGCGCCCGATGCCGAAGCGGGCGAGGCGCGGCAATATCGCCGAGAAGACGATCGATGCGAGGACGAATACGACCAACCATTTGAGCATCACGAGATTGTATTGCACGTGCCTGTGATAGCGTACGCCCTTCGAAAATATCGGAGGATGTCATGATCGATCTGTACACATGGGCCACGCCGAACGGCCGCAAGGTTTCCATCATGCTCGAGGAGTGCAAACTTGCCTACCGCACCCATGAAATCAATATCGGCCAGGACGAGCAGTTCACGCCCGAATTCACGGCACTCAATCCGAACAGCAAGATTCCGGCAATCACCGATTCCGACGGTCCGGACGGCAAGCCGATCAACATGTTCGAATCCGGGGCGATCCTTGTGTATCTGGCCGGCAAGACCGGAAAGCTTTTGCCCAAGTCGGTGCGCGGCAAATACGACGCCTTGCAATGGCTGATGTTCCAGATGGGCGGTGTCGGTCCGATGATCGGCCAGGCGCATCACTTCATGCGTGCCGCCAAGGAGAAGATTCCCTATGGCATCGAGCGCTACGGCAAGGAAACGCGTCGCCTGTATGGGGTGCTCGACAAGCGTCTGGCCACCGCGTCGTATCTGGCCGCGGGTCAGTACAGCATCGCCGATATCGCTACCTACCCCTGGATTGCCCGCCACGAATGGCATGCGGTCGACCTGGCGGAGTTCCCGAACGTGAAACGCTGGTATGACATGCTCGGTGCGCGACCGGCGGTCAAGCGCGGCATGGACGTGCCGAAACGTTAGCCTGCCT
>JAYTDE010000264.1:0-1691 GCA_043736195.1 Burkholderiales bacterium
ACGCGGCCGATGAACTGCGCGTAGGAGACGGTCTGCGCGCGGGCATCCGGATCGCCCGCCGGCAGAAACGTGAGCGCCGCGCTAGCGGGGTCATGCGCGGCGCCGATGCGCAGTGCCGCATAGGTGCTGCGCGCCGCGATGCGCTCGGCAAACGGCACGGCTTCGAATGCGCGCAAGGCGACGGCGGTTCCCAGATCCGGCCAGCGTGCGCCGATCAGGCGGTCCAGCAATAACGCTTGTGTCACCGCGTGCTCCGGGTGGGAGAAAGGGGAAAACCTTCCTGCGCCGCCGCCAACGCGAGGTACGGTGCAATGCAATCAATAGCCGCCATCGAATGCCCCAAGCCCTATTGCTGCCAGGCTTCCGCCAAAGTGCGCAACTGGAAGCGCCCATCATCGCGGAACAACCAGGTTTCGGTGAACTCAAGCCGCCCGCGATTGAACATGCGCGGCGCCGGGCGCGGATAGGGGGCGCCGCGACGCACGCTATCGACCGCACTTCGCACCGTTTCGGCGTCGCCGTTGTCGCGCAACACACGTGCACTTACCACATTGCCTGCTGTATCCAGGGCCACGCTCATCACGATGACCGACCGCAGAAGATTGGGCGGTGCGCCGGTGAAAATCAGCTCGGCGGAGGTTTGGTGCAGGTGGTTGGCGAAGTCACGCTTGTATTCTTCAACACTGCGGGCACCCGAATTCGCGCCTGGAGCGGGGGCAGGCGCGGTTGCGGGTGCTGGCACCGCGGGTGCCGCTGGAGCCGAAGGAGCCGGGGCCGGGGCTGGCTCCGGCTGCGCCTGCGGCCGCCGTTGCGCACAACCGACAGCGGTCAAAACGGCCGCAAACACCACAGCCGCCAGGATGATCAGTCTGGTCTTCATCGAACGCCTTCCAGGATTTGCGATTCCGGTTTTTGCTGCTTCATTGCCGCAAGCTGCTTGCGCCTGCCAAACAAATGCGAAAATAACAACACATCGTCGGCAGACAAGTTAGCCTAGTCGGAACCCGATCACAAGTCGCAACGCAACACTCAATCCTTGCAAGGAACTGACCGATGCTTGACCAAACTATCCTGGCGGCCTATCGCGACGACGGCGTGGTTTGTCTGCGCGGCGTCATCGCCAGCGAATGGATCGCGCGCCTGCGTGAGGGCGTAGCCAGGAACATGGAAATACCGGGCCCCTTCGCCAAGCGCTACACCCCGGACGGCCAGCCCGGACTTTTCTTCGGTGACTATTGCAACTGGGAACGCATCCCCGCCTACCGCGACTTTTTTTTCAACTCCCCCTTGAAGCATGTGGCGGCCGAGTTGATGGGCTCACCCAAGGTGAACCTGTATCACGAGCATGTGCTGGTCAAGGAACCGGGCACGCGCGAGAAGACGCCCTGGCATCACGATCAGCCCTATTACCCGATTGATGGTGAACACATCGTCAGCTTCTGGATCCCGTTAGACACGGTCGAACAGCGCACCTGCCCGGAATACATCGCGGGCTCGCATAGCTGGGGCCGCTGGTTCCGGCCGGCGCGCTTCGCCGACCAGAAAGCCCACGCCAGCGCCACCGACGGGCGCTTCGAATCGATTCCGGACTTCGAAGCCGAACGCGCGCAACACCGCATCTTGTCGTGGGCGCTCGCGCCTGGCGACTGCATCGCATTCCATGGCCTGACCGTGCACGGCGCGCCCGAGAA
>JAYTDE010000265.1:0-1661 GCA_043736195.1 Burkholderiales bacterium
GAGAGGGAGCGCTTGAAAGCGAGCACCGAGAGCATGCCCTCCTCGATCGTCCCCTTGGCAACAAAATTGATCATCTGCACCGGCCGCTTCTGACCGATGCGGTGAATGCGCCCGATGCGCTGCTCCAGAATCGCCGGATTCCACGGAAGATCCATGTTCACCACCATCGAGGCATGTTGCAGATTAAGCCCTGTGGCGCCCGCGTCAGTGGACAGGAACACGCGGCAGCCGGGATCGTCGCGGAAGCGTTCCACCAGCGCCGGGCGCTTTTCCGAAGGCACGCCGCCATGGAAACTGACATAGCCGATCCCGCGCGCCTCCAGCCTACGGATAACAATGTCCTGAGTGCGCGTCCACTGGCTGAACACGACCGCTTTTGCGCCCGGATCCACGAATAGACCATCGAGCAATGCCGCCAGTTCGTCGGCCTTGACGCCATGGTCGGTTTCGTGGTCGAGCAGATAGGTGCTGTTGCAGGACATGCGCATGTTCTGCAAGGCACAGGTGAGCCGTCGCTGATCCTTGTCCGATAAGAACCTGGTCTTGCGCCAGCGCTGCACGATCCGCGCCACGATGTCGGCGTTCTCCTGGTGATGGAGCATCTGCATCTCGGTCATCGGCACCAGCAGGTTCTGGTCGGTCCGGCCGGGTAACTGTGCCAGCACTTCGGACTTGCGCCGGCGGATCATCAGCGGCGCCAGCGTCTCCCCGATTCTTTCGAGCCCGGTGTACCCGGTGACGCGCCCGGCTTCGTCTTTGACCTGATGCTCGTGCAGCAGCTTCCAGGTCGGTCCAAGCCGATGCTGGTCGACAAACTGCACGATAGAGATCAATTCCTCCAGCCTGTTTTCGAGCGGCGTGCCTGTCAACACCACGGCATAGGGGCTGTCGATACGTTTCAGTGCCCGCGCGGCGATGGTGTTCCAGTTCTTGATCCGCTGCGCTTCGTCGACGATCACCAGTTCCGGCGCCCAGGCGGCGATCAGGTCAAGATCGGGTTTCAGTTTCTCGTAGTTCGTGATCTTGCAGAAATCGCCCTCCGCAAAATCCTTCTGCCGCTGCGCGCGGCCGCCGATCATCACCCGCGCCGCCCGGTCGGAAAAGCGCGCGATCTCGCTTTGCCACTGGTACTTCAGGGATGTCGGACAGACTACCAGCACGCGCGATACGCCGAAATGCGACGCCAATATTTCTGTCACGGCGATGGCCTGGATGGTTTTCCCCAATCCCATCTCGTCGCCGATCAGGGCACGGCCGGCACGCACTGCGAACATCGCACCCGCCGCCTGGTAGGGATAGAGCGGCACCTTCAGCAACTTCGCGAGCCCCGGGTCAGCGGCGCCGCGCGGGAACATGTCATCGAGCACCACCGCCCTACGCGTCGCATCGCGCCGGCCTGCGACGAAATCGAGTGCATCGTCGTAGGCGCGCACCTCGTGGCCGGTTTTCATCGCGGCCGCGCGGAACCTCTCCAGCTCACCGAAGCGTTCATCGAGAAGCCGCCCGCCGCGCGACGTGTCGAAAAGCCGTACGGCCGCCTTCATCACTGCCGGCGGGCAGTCCAACCCGGCACGGAAATGCACGGCGCGCACTGCGTCGTTGCGCAGGTAAATCTCGGAAAACACCGGCCGCCATCCTCTGGCAAAGGCCGCCTTCGCGCC
>JAYTDE010000266.1:0-9139 GCA_043736195.1 Burkholderiales bacterium
AGAGCAGGTGGGCGCGAGCGGCTGCGCCGCCGCCAATTGCAAAAGGCGCTCAAGCCCGGCTGTCAGGTTTGGCGCAGCGGTGGTTCGACTCATCGGTGACGTACTCTACGGTTGCAAGGTGGATACGAACGGCTGGAGGCTCGAGTGTATCCGCTGCCGACGCGACCGCGATTGCAGGCGCGCAGGGACCGATAATCCGTGTTCCAGTAACCAGTTTCCGTTTTTTCCAGAAGCCTCGAACCGGGAGAACCAGCATGGCAATAGAAGGCATGAATCACTTCACCATCCTGACCGATGACGTCGAAGCGACGCGCGACTTTTACTGCGTCTTGCTTGACCTTACGGTCGGCTGGCGCCCCAATTTCAACTTTCCCGGCTTGTGGCTGTATGCCGGAAAAAGCGCGATCCTGCATGTGATCGGCGGCAAGACCCGCGCCGAACTGCGCGCAGGTGTGATCGATCACATGGCGTTTTCCGCCACCGATCTGCCCGGCACAGCGGCACGTTTGGCGGCGCGCGGGGTGACCTACGACCTGCGTCGCCTGGCCAACAGCGCCGATGGTCAGTGGCAGTTGTTCTGTCATGACCCCAATGGCGCGCGCGTCGAACTCGATTTCGACGCCGCTGAAGCCGCACCTGCCTGAGCCGGCGCACATTCCCGTCCGCAGATGCAAAAAAGCCCGGCTCACGCCGGGCTTTTCCTGGTCAAACGCATGCAGCCGCGAATTACTCGGCTTCGCGAATGTTCGATGCCTGCTTGCCCTTGGGGCCTGCGGTGACATCAAAGCTGACCTTCTGGTTTTCCTTGAGGCTCTTGAAACCCGCGCCCTGGATCGCCGAAAAATGCGCGAACAGATCTTCGCCGCCATCTTCAGGTGTGATGAAACCGAAACCCTTGGCGTCGTTGAACCACTTCACTGTACCTGTTGCCATATCTTGAACTTCCTTGAATAAACTAAAAAACGGGGAATGCCCCGGGAGGGCGAAGGTCAAGACGGCGGGATGATGAAGGGAGGACTACCGGACAGCTTGAGGAGGTAATGAACCACACAACAACAAAACACTACTTGAAAATCGCAGGCGTGGACTATGCGCGTTAATCGGCGCATAAGCAAGGCATTTCGCTCGGCCAACACGCCGTCTGTTGCAACATGGCAGGCGGCACGCGGTCGAACCCAACCCGAAACTCGCGCAAAATACGCCTGGTCAGGCGGTTTCGGCGCGAGCAAGGATGTCCGCCATCAGCTTGAGCACCAGGCAATGCAGGGCCTGGTATCCAAATAACCAGCAGGGAATCCGCATCATGAAGAATTTCACCACTCGCATGCCGCTCGTGATGGGCGTTTGCATTTGCCTGCTGGCGACATCGACCGCTCATGCGCTTGACGCCACCATGGCGCGCATCAAGAAAAGCGGCATCATCGTGATGGGCCATCGCGATGCCGCTGTACCTTTTTCGTATGTCGATGCCGGCGTGGTCAAGGGCTATTCGATCGATCTATGTACGGCGGTGGCCGACACCGTTCGGCGCGAGCTTGGTCTCAAGGACCTCAAAATCAAATGGGTGGCGGTGGATGCGCAGAGCCGGTTTGCCGCTGTCAAGAGCGGCAAGATCGATATCGAATGCGGCGTCACCACCAACACACTGGGACGCCAGAAAGAAGTTGATTTCAGCCCGATGACTTTTGTCGATGGCGCCAACATCCTGGTGAAGAACGAAAACAGCATCAGGAGCGTGCTTGACCTGGGCGGCAAGAGCGTCGCCGTCGCCGGCGGCACCACCACCGAAAACGCGCTCAAGCTGGGCTTCGAGCGACGCAAGATCGACGGCCGCATCGTGGTCGTCCGTGACCATGTCGACGGCATTGCCGCATTGATGTCCGGCAAGGTGGACGCCTACGCGGCGGATCAATCGGTGCTGATCGGCCTGGCGCTGGCCACAGGAGGTGGCACGGCGCTGCGCATGCCGGCCGAGCAGTTCAGCTACGAGCCCTACGGCCTGATGTTCCGGCGCGGCCAGGCGGACTTCCGCGCCGGCGTGACGCGTGCGCTGGCGCAGGTGTATCGCTCGCCGCAGTTGCCGGATCTGTTCGCGCGCTGGTTCGCGGCCATTGGCGGCGAGCCGTCACCGCTGCTGGAAACCATGTTCATACTCAATGGGCTGGCTGATTGAGTTCGCACGCATGCAGCGGTGCGCAGCCGCATGGGCTGGACGGCAGACGGGACCGCATGGCGCGACGCCGCGATTGGGTCGCGGTGGCGGCGTGAGACGCGCTCAAACCTTGCTTGGCACGACCGTGCTGCTTATGTGCATGGGCGCGGCCACCGCGCAGCCGGCTGGCATGGTCGAGATTCCGGCAGGCAGCTTCACCATGGGGCGTGATGACGGACCTGAAGACGAGCGCCCGAGCCACCGCGTCGAAGTCGGGCGTTTCGCAATCGACCGCCTGCCGGTCACCCATGCCGAATTCGCCGCTTTCCTGCAGGCGCAAGGATTGGAGGGTGAACGCGACGGGCGGCGTTACCGCCGCTTCGATCACGATGATGCCGACGCCCGCGTGCACCGCGTCGACGGGCGCTGGCGCGCCCATGCGGGCCTGGAAACACATCCGGTCAACGAAGTCACCTGGGCCGGTGCGCGCGATTACTGCACCTGGCGCGGTGCGCGCCTGCCGAACGAAGCCGAGTGGGAAAAGGCCGCACGCGGCACCGACGGGCGTCGCTACCCGTGGGGCAACGAAGCGCCGGACGCCAGCCGCGCCAGGTTCGGCGCCGGTTGGACCCAGACTGCGGCAGCGGATGCCTATCCCGCCGGCGCCAGCACCTTTGGGGTACTGGACCTGGCGGGCAATCAATGGGAATGGGTATCCAGTCTGTATCGACCCTACCCGTATCGCGCCGATGACGGGCGCGAAGATGCCGCGAGTGATGGCGTGCGCGGCACGCGTGGGGGCGGCCATGATTCACCGCCCGCGGACCTGACCACCACGCAACGTGGCCGCACCTTGTCGCGCGCGCCACGCGCGGGGCATCACAACATCGGCTTTCGCTGCGCACGCTGAGGGCCCGTGCGTCGCGGTACACGCCGCGAAAGCGCTGGGCAAGATCCTGGAATGCGGCCTGTCGGGCGGGAGCCTTTTCAACCAAACCGGTTGCAAGAGCAGCCTTACCAACCTGCGGCCTGGTTCAATGTCTCCCGTGGCGATGCGCCTCAGGCTGGGCGCGCAGCAGAAACAGGGAACCCACTGCCAGCACCGACAACCCGGCCGAGATCGCCAGGGCAACCCGCCCGCCGAACATATCAAGCACCAGTCCAAAAGCATACGGTGCGGTGGCCTGCATCAGGCGCGCGCCGACGCCCAGCCAGCCTTGCGTGAGGCCGTAACCCGCCGCGCCGAACAAGGCCAGTGGCAAGGTACCCTTGGCGATGGTGATCATGCCGTTGCCGGCTCCGTGCAGCAGCGCGAACGCCGCCGCGAACCCGAGCGGGCCGCCGAACACGCCGAGAATCAGGCAGGCCAGCGGATGCAGCGCCGTCGCCACACGCGCGGTTGTCAGGGCATGCACCCGGTAGCGGCTGATGACCCCGAATTCCACCAGACGCGCCGCCACCTGCGCCGGCCCCAGCAGGGCCGCGGCCAGCACCGCACCGGCCGCGCCGGCGCCCATCGCGCCGAGCAGGCCCGGCAGGTGCGAGGCATAGGCCGAGGTCACGAATGCGGTGGTGGCGAAATACACCGCCAACAGGGCGAAGCTGCGACGCCGTGCGGCTGTATCGGCCGCTGACTCCGACAGCGCTTCGGCCTGGCCCGCCGCGGGTGCGCCCTTGACCGGCGCCGGATGGGCATCAGCCACTGCAGGAATCAGGCGCCAGTTCATTGGCAGCGCAACCAGCAGGTGCAAGCCGGCCCACACGAAGCAGGCGCCGCGCCAGCCGATCTGCGCATCCATAAATGCCGACAGCGGCCAGCCGACGGTGCTGGCGAAGCCGGCGATGAGCGTGATGCCGGTGATCGGCTTGCGCGCATCGACGCCGTAAATGCGCACCAGCGCGGCGAATGCGGCGTCGTACAAACCCATGGCCATGCCGGCACCGAGAATGCACCAGGCGGCGAACAACACCGCCACATGATTGGCTGCGCCCAGCATGGCAAGCCCGGCCGCCAACACCAGGTTCGACCACATCAGCATGTGGCGCCCGCCGGCGCGGTCGATCGCGCGCCCCACCATCGGACCCGCCGCTGCCATCACCAGCAGGGAAACCGAAAACGCGCCGAATACCGTGGCGCGCGAAATCTCCAGGTCGCGCGCGATCGGCGCCGCCAGAATCGCCGGCAGATAGGTCGATGAGGCCCAGGCCAGGGTTTGGGTCGCGCCCAGCGCGCAAACCACGCCGAGGGAGCTTTGGGGAGCAGGTTGGTGCGCTGTCACGGGACCGAAGCATACCCGCGCTTTTGTCGGAGAGCGCGATCTGGCCGCGCGAGGCCTACCGGAGTCGCGTTGCGCCGGCGCTTAGCGCAGGCTGGTCGCGCTGCTGGCCAAGATGTTGCGGCCGGTACGTTCAATGTGCGACTTGAGCAGGCTGGCTGCCTTGTCGCCCTTGCGCGCGAGTGTCACACCCAGGATCGCCTTGTGTTCGGCCGCCACGTTGCGGTCGAACGCATGGGCTTGCAGGAAAATGCGCCGATAGCGGTCGTTCATGTCGTGCAGCATGTGGCAAAACTGCAGAAGAATGGGCGACGCGCATCCGCTGATCAGCGCATCGTGGAACCCGCGGTGGCGGGTTTCCCATTCGACTACCGCACCGTCGCTGCCACCCGCGGAACGCTGGCCCTCGACCTTGCCCAGAAGATGGTGCGCAGTGAGGATTCCGGCTTCCCAGTCGTCGTCGCCCTTTTCGATCGCTTGCTGCAGTGCCATGGGCTCGAGTAGTACCCGTAGTCGCAGGACTTCAGCCAGGTCGCCACGCGACGCCGATGCGACCCGGTAGCCGCGCTGGTCTTCGGCATGCAGCAAGCCCTCGGCCGCCAGGCGCGTGACCGCTTCGCGGATCGGACTCCAGCTCACGCCGAATTCGGACTTAAGCTCTTCTAAGCGAACCTTGGTACCCGGGGCACGCTTGCCGTTGAGAATGTCGGCTCGCAGTCGATCCGATACTACGGTCGTAAGGGTGCCGGTGGAAGGCGGCCGGGTTTCGACAGCCTCGCCTCTCAATATGCGTGCAGTGGCCATTGGCAGCCCATCCCGGGCCTACAGAGACTTGTGGGTACCGTCACAGAACGGCCCATGGCCGGTGTGCTTGCAACCGCACAGGAATGCCGCCTGATCCTTTTCCTGTTTCCAGATCAGGGGTTTCATTGCGGATTTTGTAGAGGTGTGCGAGCCGTCGCAGAAGGGTTGCATTTTCGACAAGCCGCAAGAACACCAAGCGTATTGATAGCCGGCAAGCAACTCGATCTTGTACGGCGCCTTCTGCGCAATGGTCGGTTCCTCGGGAGTCGTCATAGGGGTGTCCTGGAGATATGGAGCGAAGATCATGCGAACGGGCAGCCGAATGCTGAATAAATAACGATGATTCTCTTGACATTCGGTAAGAGAATATATTATCGTTATTTTTTCGAGACTTGTCAAGCAGGAGGAGGCGCAATGCGCATAGCAGCGGAAGTCAATGCCGACCCGAATCTGGTCGCTGTGATGAATACCAACGAGATGGCATGGGAGTCGACCGAGTGGCCCGGCATTTCGCGCAAGGTCCTTGAGTTCGTCAATCACCCCAGGATGGGGCGCGAGACGGCACTACTCAAGTTTGCGCCGGGCGCGGCGATGCCCACTTCCGTGTTGGCGGATCGAGTGGATGTATTCGTCGTCGAAGGCGCGTTCACCGACGAGCAAGGCAGCTATGGAGTGCACACCTTCATCCGCAACCAGTCAGGCACCCGTTTCACGCCAGTGTCGGCAGAGGGCTGTGTCCTTTACATGAAGTGGCGGGTGCCGATCCGTCCGGGCGGACAGCGTCTTGTCATCGACGCCAAGACCGCCAAGTGGATGGAGTTCCCGCATCGGGGCGCGGACGTGTTGCACTTGTATCCGAACTCCGACGGCATCGAAACCGGCCGCATCGGCCACGTCCATACCAATCGTAAGCTGCCTTCACATGACCATTCGATCGGCGAGGAAACCTTTGTCCTCAAGGGCTGCCTGTCCGACGAGTTCGCCGCCCACGGCCAGGGCGTTTGGTTTCGCATGCCGTGCGGCAAGGCACATGCCCCCTTCACCGGGGACGAGCGCTGCATGATGCTCATTCGCGAGGGCGACCTGGTCTGGTAGTCCCGCCGCACCTTGAAACAAGGGGCCGCAAGAGCCCCCATCCATTTCACCCAAAGGAGACATCCATGTTCCGAATCGCCCACTTGATTCGCACCCTGTCGTTCGCCGCAGGCGTCGCTGCCGCCGCCATCCCAGCCCATGCCGCCGACTTCACCATGAAGATCGGCTTCGCTACCATGAACGACATCCAGCATCAGTGGGGCACCTGGATGAAGGAGGCCGTCGAGGCCCGTTCCGCTGGCCGCATCGAGGTGAAGCTCTTTCCGCGCAACCAGTTGGGCACCATCGCCAGCCAGATCGAGGGCTTGCAACTGGGCACCATCGAGGCTTTTACGGCACCTGCGGATTTCTTCGCCGGTGTCGACCCCCGCTTTGGCACATTTTCCGTGCCGGTGCTTTTCAAGGACACCATCCAGGCCGAAAAAGTCCTGCTCGAACCAGGCCTGAACAAGGACATCCTGGCGCTCGGGGCGGACAAGAACATCCAGGTCGCATCGGTCTACACCTTCGCCTTTGCGCACTACCTGTCCAAGCAGGGCCTGCGCAAGATCGACGACTTCAAGGGGCGCAAGCTGCGCGTCAATGCCACCGCGGCCGAGCGCGCGAAGATGCGCCAGTTTGGCGCGACCGCAGTGCCGATGGACCTTTCCGAAGTGATTCCCGGGCTGCAGCAGGGCATCATCGACGGCACGCAAAGCGTGACCGCGGTCTATGTGAACCTGAAATTCAACGAGATCAACAAGACCCTGCTTGAACTCAACGAAACGATGGTGGTCTCGGTGGGCGTGATCAGCCGGCCATGGCTTGCCAAGCTGCCGGCCGACCTGCGGCAGATGGTTCTTGACGAAGCGCAGAAACTGCAGCCGCGCATGATGGCGCAATCGCGCAGCATGGACGAGGCGATGCGCAAGCGCTGGACCGATGCGGGCGGCGAATTCGTGCGTGCTTCCGCCGAGGACCAGGCGCGCATGCGCTCGCTGCTCGGCGGCATCGGCGAAGAAGTGACCAAGGACAACGCGGCGGTCAGCGCGTTCTACAAGAAGTTGCTCGCCACCAGCCAGAAGTTCTAGGGCCCGGCCTTGCCGTGCTGCGCACCTTGCTGTTCCGCCTGCCGCAATGGATCATGGCCACCCTCATGCTGGGCGGCATCGCGATCATCTTTGTCAATGTCGTGAGCCGCTACTTCTTCGGCCGGGCCATCTTCTGGGCTGAGGAAGTACTGGTGTTCATGAGCATGTGGGGCGTCTTTCTCGGCCTTGTCGCGGTGACTTTCAACGGCGAGCATCTCAACATGGACCTGTTTTCATCGCGCCTGACGGGCCGCTGGAAGACCGCGCTCAATACCCTGGTGGCGCTGACCCTGGTGGCCTGTTGCCTGTTCGTGGCCGTGCAGTCGTGGAAGACCGTCTCGTTGTTTGCCCAATCCGGGCAGGTCAGCGTCGCCGCCTCCATCCCGAAGGCGATTCCGCATGCCGCGCTGCTGGTCGGCTTTTCACTGGCGGCGCTGGCGGCGCTGGTGCGCTTCCGCTCCTATCTGAGTGGAAAGTTCTGAAAGGTCGTCCTCGATGGTTTGGGTTGTTTCGCTGCTGCCGCTGGTCCTTCTGGCGCTGGGATTCCCGTTTTTCCTGATCCTGCTCGCCACCGTCGCGGTGGTGTTGACCTTTTTCGCCGATGTACCGGCCACCGCGGTGCATCAGGTGATTTTTTCCAGCCTCGACAAGTACGCGCTTCTGGCGGTGCCGTTTTTCATTTTCGCGGGCGACCTGATGGGGCGCGGCGGGGTGTCCGCGCGCCTGGTGCGTTGGGTGACCTCGATGATTGGCAACGTACGCGGCAGCTTGCCATTCACCGCCCTTGGCACGGCGACGGTGTTTTCCGCGATTTCCGGCTCGACCGCCGCCACCGTGGCAGCGGTCGGCGGGCTCACCTACAAGCGGCTGCGTAATGGCGGCTACAGCGAACGCTTCTCCTCCGGGCTGCTGATTTCGGCGGGAGCGATCGACAACCTGATACCGCCCTCGATCGGCTTCATCCTCTACGGCATCGCCTCCGACACCTCGGTGGTCAAGCTGTTCGCGGCCGGCATCTTTCCCGGGCTGGTGCTGGCGGGCTCATTTGCCGCCTACATCTGGTATCACGCCTGGCGCATGGGCGACACCTCCGGCAAGCCATTCGACTTGAAGGAATTCATCGCTGCCACTCGCGATGGCGTGTGGTCGATCGCCGCGCCGGTGTTCATTCTTGGCGGCATCTACAGCGGTGTGTTCTCTCCGACCGAAGCGGCCGGAATCGCGTGCGTCTACGCGATCATCGTAGTGGTACTGGTCTATCGCGAACTAGGCTGGGCCGACGTGTTTCGCACCGCAGCCAATTCGATGTACCTGACCGCGCAAATCTTCGTCATCGTCGCCGTCGCCGGCGTTTATTCGTGGCTGCTCACCATCAACGGCTTCTCCCAAGCCCTGACCGACCTGGTCACCGACATGAAGGTGTCGCCATGGGTGGTGCTGCTGGCGATCAACCTGCTGCTGCTGGCGGTGGGCATGTTTCTCGATACGGCATCTTCGATCCTGGTTCTCACGCCCTTGCTGGTGCCGATCGCCAAGACCATCGGCGTTGATCCTGTCCATTTCGGCGTGATCATGATCATGAATCTTTCCATCGGCACCTTCACGCCGCCCTTCGGCATCAATATCTTTGTCGGGCAGGCGGTATTCAAGGCGCCACTGTCGTCGGTATACCCGGGACTGGTGCCCTTCATCATCGCAGCCTTGTTCGCGCTGACCATCGTGACTTACGTTCCACAACTTTC
>JAYTDE010000267.1:0-7789 GCA_043736195.1 Burkholderiales bacterium
CCACAAAGGCCGCGAAGGCGCCGAAGGTGCGCCAGTCGCGCGCGGTCCGCGGCTTGAAGAAGCTGAAGGCGAACATGATGAATACCGCCGAGTTGAGGATCACCAGTGTCCACAGGCCGTAGGACGAACCGCTGTCGTGGCTCATGGCGCCGACTCCTTGCCGTTGGCCGCGGGCGGCGGACGGTGGGTGTCCGGGGCGTTGCCGTGGCCATGTCCGCGATGCATGAACAGGTGCATCAACGGGCACAGGGCCAGCAGGGCATAGGGCAGTATCCCGGCCAGGTGCGCGCGGTGTTCGGTGAGCAGGAAGTAAGCGGCCACCGCGGCGAGCACACACAGTGCGATGGCGGCCGGCGATTTCCAGAAGGCGGAGGGATGTTCTTCATGTTGCTGGGGCATTTCGATTCTCCAGGCGACAGGTCGAGCCTGCGGGGTTGACTGGTGACGGTGGTTTTCGCGGGCTGCATGGCCGATGCAGGAATGCGGGCGAACGTGGCGGACAGCGCGGCCTGCAAGGGCGTGCCGCACTAAGCACAACAATCTGGCGTGGCAAGCCGCGTGCTTCACCCGGATGCCGGGCTCAGGTGGCGGCGCAGTCGGTGCGGCTAAATGCGCAGGCGCGTCAGGTGGCCCTGCAGCGGCAGGGCTAGTGCGCGGGCAGCGGGCGAGGTCGGGCGGGGGCCGCCGGTTGATTCAAGCAGGCTCGCGATGACTGCGAACCGGCTGGTGCGATGGGAGCAAGCGCTCGGCTGAAGCGGGCTGGCGGTCACCTCGAAGGTGTCGGCGATGGCGTCGAATACGCTGGTGTCGACGCACTGCTGGTCCGGCGTCTGCGTCAGGAAGCGGGCCGCTGCGACGCCTGCGGCCGCAGGGGTCGCAGCCTGGCTGCCCGGATGGAGCATCAAGCTCGGCGTCAGCGCGGCCGTGATCCAGGTGACGCACCACGCCAACAGAAGGAAAGCAGCACCACGCCTGGCGCGGTACGCCAATCGTTCAGGTCGAAAGCCGGCGGCAAGTGAGTGTCGGATGGTGTGCATTTGAGAACGAGTCTATGCTGGCGATCGCCGCAGGCTTTGATTTGCATCAAGCTATCGGGTGTACAGGACATCACTACTGTTTCATGGCGGCGTCACGACAATCCATTACCTGGCTCGGTGCTTGCCTGCGGCCTTTCGCATGCGATTCCCGGACTTGTCTGCGGATTGTCGAAGCCGCCTCGCCTTGCGTGACCGCGCAACCCGCCAAAGCAGGGCCACGACCAGCACCACCGCCAAGGCACCGAGACTGAGCAAGGTCCAGGCTTTAGCGGGGTTGGCTTCAATCAGGCGCTGAATGTGCATGGGTTGAATCCTTGACGCGCTGCGTCATGCATCGGCGATTGAATAAGTCTGCAGCGCTTCGGTGAACCCTTTGAGCCGCACTGCGCGTGCAGTCGTCATCATCACGCTCGGCACCATCGAAGCAAGCATGCCATGGGTTTCCGCTGCGATCAGAATCTCGCCATCGGCAGCTTCCGCGCACAGGCGTGACGCCAGGTTGACCGCCGCGCCGACGGCGGTGTATTCGAGCCGTGAATTTGCGCCAATCACGCCCACTGTCACTTTTCCGCTGGCAACGCCGACGCCGATTCCCAGGTTCAAGATACCGTCCGACCAGCGTCCAGTCATGCGCAGGCCACGGCGCCGGATTTCGCGCGCCAGCCGCAAGGCCCGCAGGCCGTGATCGGGGAAGGGCAGTGGTGCGCCAACCAGGATCAATACACCGTCGCCCGCCTGGTCCTTGATGGTGCCGCCGTGGGTCGCGGCCGCGGCGCCCACCTCGTCGTAATACTCGCGCAGTATTTCCATCACATGCTCCGGTGTCGTGGCGGCCGAGTAGGCGGTGAAGCCGCGCAGGTCGCAACATACTACCGACAGTTCCTGGGTGCGCACGCCGATTGCGTGGCGCAAGCCCTGACGCGCGACCAGTTGCGCCACCTGCGGCGCCAGAAAGCGTGCCATGAACGCTGCTCGTTGTCCCTGGGTCACGTGAAACTGCACCGCCCCCACCAGAAAGATGAGCAGGCCGGTCGCGGCAGCGAACGGTGCGGCGTGCACCGGCAGAATCATGCCCAGCGCAAGAAAGGGCGCGCCGGCGAGAAAGGCAAGCCCGCGACGCGCCTCTGCCGGATCCGGGTGGCGCTTGTGCGCGCGCATGCCGGCGAGCGTCGCCAACAGCAGCCCGGCTGCCAGTGGCGCCGCGAACAACAGGAACGCCGGGTAAACCGGATCATGCGCCGCGCCATCGGCGCCGTGGCGCAGCAGGTTGATGAACTGATGGGCCCGCAAGTCCGGAAAAGCAAGCGATGCCAAGCCGTAGAAGACCGCCAGTGCTTGCGCCAGCCGGAGCAAATTCCGCTCGATTCGGTCCGCGGCAGGTTCGGTGCGCAGGATCCGCAGCATCCATTCAAAGGCGAACACGAACGCCAGGGTTTCCGGAATCGCGAACACGCCGTCCCACAACGGAACATCGTGGCGCGCATGCATCGGTGCCGCCACCATCACATTGAGGCCGATCGCCGTCCCTATCGACGCCAGGGCCGCGGCCATCGCGCGGCTGATCGGCGACGCACGATCGGCGGCCACGAACGCCAGCGCCATGCCGAGCGCGAGCAGGGCGACGATCAGCAGCGCCGCGGCGTCGCCATGCGTCTCCAGAGCGGGCAGGCCCTGGGTCACGGATGCGGGCGATATGTCTGGAAAATCGTCGCCGAACCATCGCGTGCGACCAGCAGAACATCGTATGCATCTTTGCGATCGTTGTAGGCGGGCCCATCCATGCCGGGCGAGCCGACCGGCATGCCCGGCACCGCGAGTCCCACGGCGGCGGGCTTTTCCTTGAGCAGGCGGCGGATTTCGCGTACCGGGACATGCCCCTCGATCACGTATCCGCCCACCGTGGCGGTGTGGCAGGAGCCGAACTGCTTTGGCATGCCCAGCTTGAGGCGCACCGGATTGTTGCCGATGTCGTGCGCCTTGACCGCGAAGCCGTTGGCCTCGAGGTAGGCGATCCAGTCCTTGCAGCAAGCGCAGGTCGGCGCCTTCCAGACCTCGACCATGGGCTTGGACGGTGCGGCCCAGGTGTATGCAATGGGAAGGGCGGCGAGACCCAGCAACAGGCACCGACGGGCTAAGCGGGAATCATTGCGACTGCGTTGCATGGGAAGACCCTTTCAAGTGTTTCAGGCGACTCGCGCCTGACGACGGCAGATCTCGTTCGCAGCCGTTCAATTGCGGCGGCGGTGGTCAATCTAGTCCAGGGAAATACGTACCGGCGTGGAATTGCGCAGCAGATCAAGTACCGGGCAATGCGCATCGACCACATCCTTGAGGTGCTTGAGTCGTTCCTCGCTTGCCGGGCTGTCGATCCGAACCGAACCAACGATTTCGGTGAAGCCGGGGCGCGGGTGCGGAGCAACCGAGAAAAATCCACGCAGGTCGAGCTTTCCTTCGAGCGTCACTGTGACCGCATTGATGGGAATTCCCAGCGCCGCAGCGTGCACGTGATACGTGATCTCCTGGCAGGCGGCCAGGGCAGCAAGTGTGTACTCGACAGGATTCGGCGCCCTGTCTGTCCCGCCAAGTGCCGCAGGTTCATCGATATCCACGACAAACGAACGCACTTCGACGCGCCGATGCAAGCCACCCTGCCCGCCGCCCTTGACTGTGAACGCCGCATGCGCTTGTTCGGGCTGATCGAGAAGGGCGCGCCCGGTGGCCGCAAACATCAGCTTGAGTTGGTCTGACATGGTGTCTCCTATCAAGATGGAAAAGGGTTCGGGATCAAAAGACTTTACTGCGACCATGCGTCGGAATACGCCCGCCGACGGGTCGAACGCCATGCAGTGGCTTGGTTTTGGCAGCGGATGCGTAACGCGTCTTACGACCGGCTCGGTTTGCTGGATGCGGGTTGAAGCGCTGGCGACATGGTTTGTTCATCCAGCAATGGAAATTACCGAAGCAACCGAGACCATGGCGGCAGTCGCGCGCCTGGGTGGCGCGGGCGCGCAGCCGGGTTTGGACACCGACCTATTTCCTTCCCGCTCTGTTCAAGTCGTCATCGACCATGCTGCGACGGCGTTGCAGGTAGGCATCGCGGACGAACTGATACTTGTCGAGCGCCGCGTCGTCGATCGCGGCGCTGGCGTCGAGCGAACCTGCGCGGCGGCTCACCATGCGCAATGAAAAAGCTACGTTGCGGGTCGGCACGTGGCTGGCCCAGACCGGATCAAGGCTCGAATAGATCGCGTTGCCGATGCCGTCACGCAGGTTCGAAACCCCGATGAACGGGATCACCAGATAGGGCCCGGTCGGCATTCCCCATTTGCCGAAAGTCTGGCCGAAATCGCGATTGTGCTTTTCCAGTCCCATTTTCGAGGCCACGTCGAAGCAGCCCAGCACGCCGACCGTGGTGTTGACAGCCAGTCGGCCCGCATCCGACCCCGCATCCGCGACCTTGCCCTGCAACAGGCTGTTGATAGCGTTGAATATGTCTTCGATGTTGGCGAATGCATTGCTCACGCAGTCGCGTGCGGGTTCGGGCACAACCGCGGTGTAAGCCCTGGCAACCGGCGTCACCACCGCCCGGTCAAACCCTTCGTTGAAGCCGAACACGCCGCGGTTGAACCCCTCGAACGGATCGCCGGGGGTATTGGACGTGGCGCACCCGCTGGCGAGTACGGCCAGGGTGCTGACGGCGGCCAATCTGATGAGTCTTTCGAGCACGTTCATTGTTTTCCTATGAGAAAGAAAATCCCCGGATGCCGCAAGCCGACGCCGTGCGCTGCGCGAAGAGCGCGACCAATAGCAGGGCTGCGGCGTCCTGGCACATGGCCTTTAGCGCGACAGCAGTTTGAGCTCCCACACGATCGAAGCGACAACGTGAATGGCGACACCTGCAAATAGAACTAGCCCCACGCAGGCGAACGCGCCAAGCAAAGGGCAAACGGTTTCACAATCGCAATCGCGCCAGCATTGCAGAGGAATCGCGAGTGTGGACAGCGAAGCTATCGCGATGAGGGCTTTCATGGCCGGGTTACTTTTTTACTTCGATGCCTGTCACCGTGAACTGGCCGCCGATCTTGTCCGCGGAGAACCCGACGCGGTCGCCCTCCTTGACCTTGTCGAGCATCGCCGGATCCTTGACGCGGAACACCATGGTCATGGGGGACATGTCGAGATTTTTTATCTCGCCATGCTTGAGCGTGATCTTGCCCTGCTCGCGGTCGACTTTGCGTACTTCGCCGTCGGCCATCAGGGGATCGGTGGCGGACTGGGTTGCGCCGTGGCCGGCATGCCCTTTGTGATCACCTGAAGCGAAACCCGCACCCGGGAGGGCGACAAGGGTTAGCGCGGCTATCGCGATGATTGCTTTCATTTTGATGCTCCTTTGCGGTTGACCTACTTGGCTACTACGTTGATTGCGCCTTTCATCCCGGCCTCGAAGTGGCCGGGAATCAGGCAGCCGTACATGAATTTTCCGGCTTTGGTAAAGGTCCAGGTGATCTCTTCCTTCGCACCGGGCTTGACATGCGCCATGTAAGGCTCATCGTGCTCCATGGTCGGATGTTTTTTCATTTCCTCGGCGTGCTTGCGCAATTCCGCTTCGGTTCCGATGACCATTTCGTGCATCACCTTGCCGCTGTTGGTGACTACGAACTTGACCGTCTCGCCACGCTTGACGGTGAGCTCACCCGGCGTAAAGCGCATGCTGTCGGCCATATCGACGCGGATGGTGCGGCCGGCTTTTTTCGGATTCCCCTCACGTCCGAAAGCATGCTCTTCCTTGGAGAGCGGCTTGGCGACGCTTTTTTTCCCGTGATCGGTGTCGCCGTGCGCAAGCACAACGCTCGCGGATAGCGCCAGGGTGGCGGCGATGAAGGCATGAATCGGTTTCATATCCAACTCCTTTCAACGGCCGGCATGTCCGCCGGCGTGCGTGCCGCTGGCCCAGGCGGCGCCTGACGTGACGGCGACCCCAAGCGCGATGACGAAGAGGATGGTTTTAGTTTCATGATGCGTCCTTTCAGTTGAGAAAAAACAGATGGATCAATGGCCGGGATGGCCAGTCGGTATGACGACAGCGGCGCCCGGCGCCTGAATTCCCATGCCGTTCGCGGGATTGATTTCGGTCATGCGTGCCGTCCACTAGATTGAAAAGGAATACGTTTTTCGAAAGTGCCGACCCCAAGATAGCTGGTGCGGAAATGATCGGTGCCCATCACATGGAAGTCAGGTGCATAACGCGTCAACGTGCGCCACGGCTGACCCAGCCCCCGATACGTTGTCAAATAATTTCTCGCGCGGTAGGCGGTAAACAGATTCAGGCCGAAGCCCCACCACCATGGCAGGAAGCGGGCGCCGACAACTACGATACGGGCGCCAGGCTTGGCGGCCGCGCTCATCGCCGCGATCGCCGCCGACGATTGCAGCACGTCATGGGTGTAACAAAGGAAAAACGCGTCGAACGTTTCCGTTTCACCCAGGTTCTCGACCGGGCCGACGATGATCCTTGCCTGTGCGGCGACTCCTGCCATGGCCACGCGGGCTCGCGCCAATTCAGCCATGTCCGGAGACAACTCGATTCCGGTCACGCGTCCAGCGGGCCCAACGGCACGCGCCAGCGACACCAGGGTCGCTCCGGTGCCGCAGGCGATGTCGGCCACGTGCTCGCCGCCACGCAGGCCGAGAGACTCGATCGCCGCCGCGCGGATGCCCTCGATCCTGCTGCAGGTGCCGTCATAACCGGGCGCAAGTTCGCGATAGCGTGCCAACGAGAGGTCGTGCTTCGCGCCGGGGCGCAAGTCAGCAAGAATTGCATCCAGCACGGCCTCCCGCCCGATTTCGGGTGTTCGCGTTGCCCGGTCGCCGGAGAGGACTGTTTTCGGACGAAGACGATCGACGTTCATGATTTTCCCGGTGGGTGGCATGGCAAGACACCTTTCGTGGCTTCACCCTTGCTGGTTTGCGGGGCGGCGGCGCCGCCCCCGCGACATTACTTGGTGGGTTTGCCGTGCTCGTGCTTGCCGTGTTCGTGCTCGTTCTTCTTCGCGGCGCCTGCCGGCTTGGCTTTGTCATCCTTCATCGCCGAACCGTGCTTCTTGTCGTGCGACGCGGCTTCTTTCTTTGGCTTGTCGCCATGTTTGTGGTCGTCGCTCGCCAGGCTGGCTGTGGCGAACAACGCTATTGCGATTCCCATACCGATGATTGAACAGACTTGTTTCATGGTTTGCTCCCTTGGCGGTTGAACGAAGAAAATGTCGCGGCCCGCAGGCCGCTCAATGCCCGGAATGCCCCCCGGATGGTTTGCGTACGGTAAGTTCTATGCTCTTGCCACCGCCTATGGCCTTGCCTGTGGCCGGGTCGATCTCGGTCATGCGCGAAGTCGGCGCCCGTGTCGGATTGAGCGATTCCCCGGCCCACTTGTAGGCCACCGTGTTGGGCGGATACTTGTAGGGCCCGGGGTCCTTGTAGTCGTTCTTCGCCTGCCCCTCGCGCACCTTGACGGTGGTGAACATGCCGCCCATCTCGATCGGCCCGAACTGGCCTTGGCCTGTCATCATCGGCAGGGTGTTGTTTGGGATCTGCATTTCCATCTCGCCCATGTCGGCCATGCCGCGCTCGCCCATCACCATGTAGTCGGGCACCAGCTTGTTGATGCGCGCGGCGATGCCGCGATGGTCGACACCGATCATGGTGGGCACGTCATGGCCCATCGGGTTCATGGTGTGGTGGCTCTTGTGGCAATGAAA
>JAYTDE010000268.1:0-9709 GCA_043736195.1 Burkholderiales bacterium
GGATGCGCATGCAGGCCTTGTTGAATTCAGCCTGCACCGCGGCGCCGGCCGAACGCATGGCGCCGGCCTTGAGTTCGATCACGTCGCAGTCGGTATTGGCGGTCATGGTGGTGCTGCGCTTGGTGATCTGGTCCTGGAAGTAAAGCATTTCACCGAAGCAGCCGTCAGGCTTCACCGTTGAAACCCGCTGGCCGCGAATTGACACTTCGACTTCGCCTGATACCAGCACGTACAGCGCGTCGCCGAGATCGCCTTCGCGGATCATGACTTCACCCCTGACCGGATTGCGCCAGGTGGCCAGTCGCACCACTTCCCACAACTCGACGTCGCCAAAGCCTGAGAAGAAGGTGAGCGCGCGCAGGGCCTGGAATTGCTCGGAGTCGGAGATTTCAGCGCCCTGGGCGCGCAACTGGGCGAAGGCCTGAGTCAGGTCGCGGCCGAATTCGGCCCAGCTCTGATAGCGCGCGGCGCGGGTCTTGGCGAGCGCGCGCAGGATGATGCCGTCCAGCGAGGTTGGCAGGTTGGGTCGCAAGTCGGAGGGGCGCGCCGGTTCGGTGTTGAGAATCGCGTAGGCCAGCCCCATCTGGTTGCTGGCGGTGAACGGCAGGCGGCCGGTCAAAAGGCGGTACATCACCACGCCCAGCGAGTAGATGTCGCTTTGATGGGTGAGGATGTCGTTGCGGATCTGCTCTGGCGACATGTAAGCGGGCGAGCCGATCACGGTGTCGCCGGTTCCGCTTATGGTGCGCGTGGAGTCGGTGCCGGTTTTGGCCAGCAGGGCGGCGCCGAAATCCGAAATCTTGATGTCGCCCGAGGCGGTGATCAGGATATTGCCGGGCTTGATATCGCGGTGGATCACGCCTTCGCGCATGGCCAGTTCAAGCGCGCGTGCGCACTTGAAGATGATCTCCACCACGCGCGGCAAAGGCAGCAGGTTCTGCGCTTCGGTATGGGCGTCGAGCGTGCCGCCGGCCACATACTCCATGACCACGTAGGAAATGCGGTCCTCGCTGGCGGCGTCGTAGATCTCGACGATGTGCGGATGGGTCAGGCGCCCGACCAGGGCGGCTTCTGCGATAAAGGCCTTGCGCCGCATCGAGCGCGCGCGTGGTTCCACATCCGGTTCGTCGGTGAAATCGAAAACCTTGATGGCGACCTCGCGGCCGGCGAAGCCGTCACGCCCGAGGTAGACGCGCGAAGTCGCGCCGCGCCCGAGTTCGCGCACGATGTCGTATTTACCGATGCGCTCGGTGAGTTGGAACATTGATTCAGTTGAGCACACGCGGTGCCTGTTCGCCTGCGGATTCGCCGGGCGCGGCCGGGTTGCCGGCGAATTGCGGCAAGTCCCAGTCGGCGCTGCGCACGGCGGACTCGATCAGGCGGCACAGGGAATGCATCAGTCGGTCGTCGAGCCCGAGTTCGATGCCGCGCCCGGCCTGCGGGTCGAGCGTCAGGCGGTAGGCGCCGGGGCGTTCGATCTTGACCCGCGCGCGGGTCGCCAGAAACGGCACCTCGCCCAATGGGAAGCGGTGCGGCGCCTCTTTGACCGGCTCGCGGAACGGGGTCTTGAAGTCGGTCTCGGCCAACGCCTTTTCGCGTTCGAATGCCACCACTTCGCGCCGCGCCACCGGCTGCGGCACCTTGACCGCGGCGGCGACATCGAATGTCTTGATCAGCTCGGGCCACAACAGCCGCACGAAGCGGCGCGTCATGAAGAGTCGGAACTCCTCGCCGGCGGTAGTCGACAGGCGCATGCGCAAGCGGTCTTCGGCGGCGTCGAAGCTGACTTGTAGCTGGTGAATATTCATCGGAAACGCAATCCTAGCAGCTTGGCGCGCCTGCCAAACCCGGATAAAAGGTCGCCACGGTGCTGTGCTTGACCCAAATCAAACCGGGGATGTCCGAAAGGTCTTGAAATGACGTCGAAATGCCCTATGTTGCTAGGACACCGGAATCGAGAGGTTTTCACATGCGCACTGAAAAACTGACCACCAAGTTTCAGCAGGCCTTGAGCGACGCCCAGAGCATCGCCAGCGGGCAGGACAACCAGTTTATCGAACCACAGCATCTGTTGCTGGCAATGCTAAATCAGGACGATGACGCCATCGGCTCGCTGCTGGCGCGCGCTGGTGGCCAGGTGCCCAAACTGAAGGCCGAGCTGACCCGTGCGGTTGAACACGGCCCCAAGGTTGAAGGCCACGGCGGCGATGTCCAGGTGTCGCGCGCCCTGTCGCAGTTGCTCAATCTGACCGATCGCGAGGCGCAGCGGCGTGGCGATGAATACATCGCCTCCGAGATGTTCCTGTTGGTCGCCGTCGATGACAAGGCCGAACTGGGGCGTGCCCTGAAGGAATCCGGTGTCACCAAAAAAGCGCTCGAGGCGGCTGTCGAGGCCTTGCGCGGCGGTGCCAAGGTCGATTCCCAGGAATCCGAAGGGCAGCGCGAGTCGCTCAAGAAATACACCATCGACCTGACCGAGCGGGCGCGTGCCGGCAAGCTCGACCCGGTGATCGGCCGCGACGATGAAATCCGTCGCACCATCCAGGTGTTGCAGCGCCGCACCAAGAACAACCCGGTGCTGATCGGCGAACCCGGGGTCGGCAAGACGGCGATTGTCGAAGGGCTGGCGCAACGCATTGTCAATGGCGAGGTGCCGGAGTCGCTCAAGAACAAGCGGGTGCTGTCGCTTGACATGGCTTCGCTGGTGGCTGGCGCCAAGTATCGCGGCGAGTTCGAGGAGCGCCTGAAAGCGGTGTTGAAGGATTTGGCCAAGGACGAAGGCCAGACCATCGTATTCATCGATGAACTGCACACCATGGTGGGCGCCGGCAAGGCCGAAGGTTCGATGGATGCCGGCAATATGTTGAAGCCGGCGCTGGCGCGCGGCGAACTGCATTGCGTGGGGGCCACCACGCTCAACGAATACCGCAAGTACGTCGAGAAGGATGCCGCACTGGAGCGGCGCTTCCAGAAGGTGCTGGTGGGTGAGCCGAGCGTCGAATCGACCATCGCGATCCTGCGCGGCCTGCAGGAAAAGTACGAGTTGCACCATGGCGTCGACATCACCGATCCGGCGATCGTCGCCGCCGCAGAACTGAGCCATCGCTACATCACCGACCGTTTCCTGCCCGACAAGGCGATCGACCTGATCGACGAGGCGGCGGCGCGCATCAAGCTGGAGATCGATTCCAAGCCGGAGGTGATGGACAAGCTCGATCGCCGGCTGATCCAGCTGAAGATCGAGCGCGAGGCGATGAAAAAGGAAAAGGACGAAGGCTCGCGTAAGCGCCTGGGCCTGATCGAGGAAGAGATCGTCAAGCTCGGGCGCGAATATTCCGATCTTGACGATATCTGGAAGGCCGAGAAGGCAGTGGTGGCCGGCAGCCAGCACATCAAGGAAGAGATTGAGAAACTGCGCGCGCAAATGGCCGATCTGCAACGCAAGGGCCAGTTCGACAAGCTGGCGGAAATCCAGTACGGCAAGTTGCCGAAGCTTGAAGCCCAGCTGAAGCAGGCCGAAACCAGCGCGGCGAAGAAGGGTGGCGAGAACAAGCGGCCGCAGCTTCTGCGCACCCAGGTGGGTGCCGAGGAAATCGCCGAGGTGGTGGCGCGCGCCACCGGTATTCCGGTGTCCAAGCTGATGCAGGGCGAGCGCGACAAGCTGCTCAAAATCGAGGACAAGCTGCACGAACGCGTAGTCGGGCAGGATGAAGCGGTGCGCCTGGTATCGGACGCGATCCGCCGCTCGCGCGCCGGGCTGGCCGACGAAGGCCGGCCGTATGGTTCATTCCTTTTCTTGGGCCCCACTGGTGTCGGCAAGACCGAGCTCACCAAGGCGCTGGCCGGCTTTCTGTTCGATTCGGAATCCGCGATGATTCGCATCGACATGAGCGAATACATGGAAAAGCATTCGGTGTCGCGCCTGATCGGCGCGCCGCCCGGCTATGTGGGTTACGACGAAGGCGGGCAGTTGACCGAGGCGGTGCGCCGCAAGCCCTATTGTGTGATCCTGTTAGACGAGGTCGAAAAGGCCCACCCGGACGTGTTCAATGTGCTGCTACAGGTACTGGACGATGGCCGCATGACTGACGGCCAGGGTCGGACCGTCGATTTCAAGAACACCGTGATCGTGATGACCTCCAACCTCGGTTCGCACAAGATCCAGAGCATGAGCGGGAATGACCCGGAAGTGATGAAGATCGCGGTGATGGCGGAGGTGAAGACGCATTTCCGCCCCGAATTTGTCAACCGCATCGACGAGATCGTGGTGTTCCATGCCTTGAACGAGACCAACATCAAGGCGATCGCCAGGATTCAGTTGAAGCGGCTGGAAGAGCGGGTGCGCAAGATGGAAATGGAGCTGGAGGTCAGCGACGCGGCGTTGGAAGAGATCGCGCAGGCCGGCTTCGACCCGGTGTATGGCGCGCGGCCACTCAAGCGGGCGATCCAGTCTTCGATCGAGAATGCGCTGTCGAAGAAAATCCTGGCCGGCGATTTCGGCCCGAAAGACACCATTCGCGTTGATGTGAAGGGCGGCGGCTTCGTGTTCGAGAAAGCGGCTGCCGCTGCGGCCAAGGGCAAGAAGACCGAGGCCGCGCACTAAGCGCGCAGCAGTCTCTTGTCCGCCGCGATGCGCGCCTGGCGTAGCGCGGCGGCGTTTGCCTCTATCATTCTTAGCTGGAGCGGCAAGTGGCTGCTTCGCCATGGTTGGCCGCAGCAGCGTTTTCAAACACTGCTGCCCACCGATCAACCGGGAATTTGAGCGATGTCGGCAATCGATTCATCAGGACTGCCTGCGGAATGGGCGGTTCTGCAGAACAATATCGAGCAATACGAGAAGAGCGGCTTGGTCATCAAGCTCGCTGCGGTGGCCTTGTTCGCCGGCGCATTGGTCTTTTCTTTGAGCGAGACGCTGACGGCCATGTTGATCCTGGTTCTCTGGGTGCAGGAAGCGGTGTTGCGCACCTTTCAGTCGCGCCTGGTGATACGCATCCTCAAGGTCGAGGAAATGCTGCGCCAGACCGGCGGCGCGTCGTTTCAGTTGCATTCCGAGTGGATGGCGTCGCGCACGGGCGCGCTTGGCATGCTGGTCGAATATGCCAGCGCCGCTTTGCGGCCAACGGTGGCCTTTCCCTATGTGGTCTTGCTGCTGATCGATCTGGCGCTGTTGGCCGGCGCCGCCGGCGGCGGGGCCGTGACGATCTGATGCCACAGACCAAGCCATGACCGACACTTCTCCCAAACCCGGTTCCGCCGCCACGCTGGCGGTGCATGCGGCGGCGCGCGCAGCCCTGCCGTTCTACGACACCGAGGATTTCGCGCTGGCCGCGCGCGGCCTGATCGAGGCCGTGCCCGAACTCGACGTGGCCCATGATTCCGGCCGCAGCGTATGGGACCTCAAGGCCTATGCGTTTCTGCAAGGTGAGTGCCCGGACACGGTGCACCCCAGCCTGTGGCGCAATGCCCGGCTCAACATGCAGGTCGGCCTCTACGAAGTGGTGGCGGGCGTGTATCAGGCGCGCGGCTACGACATCTCGAACATGAGCTTCATCGAAACCGATTCCGGCGTGGTGGTGATCGACCCCCTGGTGTCGGTCGAGACCGCGCGCGCGGCGCTGGCCCTGTATCGCAAGCACCGCGGCAATCGCACGGTGGTGGCGGTGATGTACACGCACAGCCATGTCGATCACTTCGGCGGCGTGCGCGGGGTGGTCGACGAGACCGACGTGCTGGCCGGCCGCATTTCGGTGCTGGCGCCGGACGGGTTTCTGGAGCACGCGGTCAGCGAAAACCTGTTCGCGGGCCCGGCCATGGGGCGGCGCGCCGGCTACATGTACGGCGCGCTGTTGCCCAAGGGCCCGCGCGGCCAGATCGACGCCGGCATCGGCAAGGGCACCTCCGGCGGCACCTTGTCGCTTATCGCGCCGACCGACCTGATTCGCGCCACCGGCGAGGAACGGCTGATTGACGGCGTGCGTTTCGTGTTTCAACTGGCGCCTGGCACCGAGGCGCCCGCCGAGATGCACTTTCACCTGCCGCATGTGAAGGCACTGCACCTCTCGGAAAACACCAACGCCACCCTGCACAACCTCTACACCCTGCGCGGCGCGCAAGTGCGCGATGCCAAGGCCTGGGCCCACTATTTGCGCGAAGCCCTGCAGCTGTACGGCGACGACAGCGAAGTGTTGTTCTCCGGCCACTTCTGGCCGCGCTTCGGGCGCGCGGCGATCGACCTGCATGTGAACCTGCAGGCCGATGTCTACCAGTACATCCATGACCAGACCCTGCGCCTGGCCAACCACGGCCTCACCATGCACGAGATCGCCGAGCAACTGACCCTGCCGGATGAACTCGGACGAGTGTGGTGCAACCGCGGTTACTACGGCACGGTCAACCACAACGCCAAGGCGGTGTACCAGCGTTACCTGGGCTGGTTCGACGGCAATCCGGCGCACCTGCATGGCCTGCCGCCCGAGCAGGCCGGCGCCAAGTATGTGGAATTCATGGGTGGCGCGGATGCGGTGGTGGCCAAGGCGCGCACCTCGTTCGAAGCCGGCGACTATCGCTGGGCTGCGGAGGTGTTGTCGCATGTGGTGTTCGCCGAGCCCGCGCATCAGGGCGCGCGCGCACTCGCCGCCGACGCCCTGGAGCAATTGGGCTACCAGTCCGAAAGCAGCGTCTGGCGCAACTTTTACCTGACCGGCGCGCAGGAAATGCGCCACGGCGTGCCGCAGCGCCCGACCCGCCGCGGCTTCGCGCCGGACATGGCCGCGGCAATGACCCCGGCGATGTTTTTCGACTTCCTGGCGGTGCGCCTGAATGGCCCGAAGGCGGCGGGGCGGAACATCGCGCTCAACTTCAGCTTCACCGACACCGCCGAGCGCTTTGCCGTAGCCGTGCGACGCGCGGTGCTGGTGGCCGAGGCCGGTCGCCATCACGACGGGGCGCAGGCCTCAATGACCATGGCGCGGCGTGTGCTTTACGGCATCGCTGGCGGCGCGGTCGATGCCAGCGAAGCGGTGGCGCAGGGCAAGCTGAAGATCGAAGGCGATCCGGCGGCGCTGGCCGACTGGATGGCCTTGTTTGATACCTTCGATCCGTGGTTCGGGGTGGCAACGCCATAGGAATTCCATCGAGGCCATGTTGAAGCCAACGCTGCGCAATGGTTTCGATGCCGCGTAGCAGGACGAGAATCGAGCACTTCGGTCACGGTATGATTGCAGCATGGACCATCAGGACCGCATCACTATCGAACCCGGCAAGCGCGGGGGCAAGCCATGCATTCGTGGATTGCGCATTAGCGTTCATGACGTGCTGGAATACTTGGCCTCAGGCATGACGCAATGCGAAATCCTTTCGGATTTTCCTGAACTGACCGTCGAAGACATTCGGGCATGCTTAGCTTTCGCAGCGGACCGTGAACGCAAACTCTTTGCAGCCGCCAATTGAAGCGCCTGCTCGATGAGAGCCTGTTGGATCGTGTCGTTCCGCTGATTCCCAAGCTGTACTCCGGCTCTTCGCACGTCAAGCAACAAGACCTTGTCCGCATGGATGTCCAGGCTGCGCCGTCGCTGAAAGCGAAATTTGCCTGCAACGCGGCGAGCTGATCGCGCTGCCCCATTCGCGGCCCATGCCGCGTGTCGGCCAGGGCTGCCACGAGTTGCGTATTCCTGATGTCGGCAAGACGTGGGAAATCTTGTATCACCTGGAACCCGACGCCGTTGTCATCCTCGAGGTATTCACCAAGACCACCACGAAAACACCCGACGACGTCATCAATTTGAGCAAGAGCCGCTTGCGGCACTACCAAACCTTCACGCAAGACAAGGAGTGATCACATGAGCCTGGAAAAACTCAAACGCCTGCGCGTCGCCGGTTGGCATGCCGGACCACCCAAGGAATTTCTGAAAATGACCGACGAAGAAGCCGCTCTCGTCGAAATAAAACTTGCCTTGACCGATGCGGTGCGGCAGACGCGCATCAAGCGAAAACTTTCGCAGACGGACCTGGCTCAGCGCATCAATTCCAGCCAGTCGCGCGTCGCCGAGATTGAGGCGCGGGATGCCTCGGTGTCGCTGGACCTGATTGTGCGCGCGCTGTTCGCGGTGGGCGCAACCAAGCGGGAAGTACAGAAGGCGTTCGCGTCGAAGATGCTGGCTGCGGCATAGAACCTATCGCCTGAGGGGCTCTTCCTTCAGGGATTGCGGGCCAAGCCCCGTCTGTGGATCCAGCCCGCCTGCTGGCGCCCGATCTTCCCTCGGGTAATGGCCGGCATGGTCCTTGGTGGGTCTTGCTTAGGGCGACGCCCACGACTTAAGCGGCCAGTAGCCAAGCGGCCGACGCTTGCGCATTTGGAGAGGTCGGCGGGGCTACAAGAAAGAAAAAGTTAACCTTGTATTTTGTTCAGTCACCGATCCAAATGCGAGGTTATGAATTCCCCGGAACTCCCTATTCAGTGGAGGGCTTCCCCGGCTCTGCCGGAGGATTGTTATTCGGCCACACCGCTTACCGTTGCCGCCAGCGGCGGGCACGGCCACAGACTTTCGCGGCTGTGCGAAGAAAAATGGGCTCAACGATGAAGCCGCTTGGTTCAATGCAGTACATTAATTGTGCAAATTCCGAGGTAAGCAATGCCCACAATCAGCCAGTTCTTTGGCATCGTGATCCAGATGTTCTGGAGAGAGCATGCGCCGCCGCATTTTCACGCGCTATATGCGGAGCATGAGGCGCTGATCGATATTCGAACCCTTGAGGTCATTGGCGGACGTCTGCCCCGGCGCGCCCTGAATCTAACGATAGAATGGGCAGTCGAACATCGTGAAGAATTGATGGAGGATTGGAATCTATGTCAATCCAAACAACACCCGAAGCGAATCAAGCCGCTGGAGTGATACCGGCCGCTTCGTGGCGCGTGAAGGCAATATCGGTTTTGCCGGATTATCGTTTGGCAGTGTCTTTCCAGGACGGCACGAACGGCATAGTTGATTTTTCGTCCGTTTTGACGGCACACCAAAGCGGTATCTTCGAGGCGCTCAAGGACAAGGTGTTTTTCGATCAGGTGAAACTTGAGTTGGGCGTTGTGACCTGGCCGAACGGGGCGGATATGGATCCGGGTTGGATGCATGAGCAGATCAGGCTGAATAAAAACTGGGTTGTGCCCTTTTGATCGCGACCACGAACCCTTTGATTCGAGCTGCGGCGCTGACCGACCCGATGGCCTTGTGCGATACCGTTGACCCGTGGTTCGGGGTAGCTACGCGATAGGCTTTGACGGCGGAACCGACGGTTGCGATCCGGGCAATGCGGACGCAGCGACGCTCGGGCTTGATTGCTTGCTTCCATCGGGCCGCAACCGCCTGCTTTCCGCGATGCCGATCGTATACGTGCTGATATCCTTGTCTGTGAGGCGCGCGAAAGTGGAGGGCTGTCATGCCGCAACTCAATCTTTATGTAGACGAATCCACCCACGCCCGCATGCGTCGTGCGGCCGAGGCGGCAGACATGTCCCTGTCGAAATGGGTAGCCACCATCGTGATCGAGAAAACGGCCAACCAATGGCCCGATGAAGTGCTGGCGCTCGCCGGCGCCTGGAATGACTTTCCGTCGCTTAAGGAGATTCGGGCGGGTGCCAGGGAAGACGCGTTGCGCGAGAGTTTTTGATCGTACGGCCTGTACGCAGCGGGCATGTTCGCAGCGAAATTGCGCGCCG
>JAYTDE010000269.1:0-4608 GCA_043736195.1 Burkholderiales bacterium
ATCACTTCCGCTTCGTCATTGGCAGGCCGCACCGGGGCTGGGGCCGGCGCCGGCGGTGCCGGAGCAATAGCGGGGGAGGGTGGCGCAACAGCCGCTGGCGCGGCTGCCTTGGCATCCTTGGCCGCAACTACCGGTGCAGCTTTGGCATCCTTGGCTGCTGCCGCCACGGTGGGCGCGACCGCGGGCGCCGAGCTCGCGGCGGCGGGCGGCTTGGTGCTGGCCTGGGCCACCTGCGGCCTGCCGCGCGCGCCGCTGCCGATCAGGTCGCGTACCAATGCCAGCTTGGTTTGTGCCGTGGGATTGTTCGAGTCCAGCTGCAAGGCCTTGTCATAGGCCTGGCTGGCGAGTTTGGCATACACATCGCCCAGATTCTCGTGCGCGGTGGCATACGAGGGATGGGTGCGGATTGCCATTTCCAGGGCCTGGCGCGCCCGTTCATATTGCCCCAGCCCGGCGTACAGCACCGCAAGATTGTTGTAGGGCTCGGGCAACTCGGGGTACAGCTCGGTCAGCCTGGTGAAGGCGGCAATCGCCTCGGTGGTCTTGTTTTGCTCGGTGAGTATCAGGCCCTTGAGAAACTGGCCTTGCGCATCGCGCGGCTTAGCTGCGAGAAGCGCATCGACTCTTTGCGAGGCCTGTTCCAGCTGCCCGCCCTTGAGCAGCTTGCCGATATCGGCGATCTCATCGGCTGCGGTAGCTGCCGCGCAACAGGTCAAAAGCAGCGCCACGATGCCGTGGCAAAGAGGCGAAAAGCGGGAAAAAGTCATCTGCTATACTCAATTCGCGTTTTTTATGAGTGCATGCGGTGGTGGTCACCTTTCGGCAGACTACCCGCCCAATCCAAGCCCATGATTTTACCCAACTTTGGCATCACGCTCGGGATTATCGCGTACCTTTCGCGCGATGGAGCGTCAGGGTTTGTGCCCTCGCCGGCCCGGCTTGCGCCGGGGCGGCGATGTCGCCCGCGCCGCGGCTGAATCCGCCCGAGCGGGCGGACCGACGCCCAGGCGAAGCGCCGCCGCTTCCGTGCCGGGCAGCGCCGGCGCCCGATTTCCTCACCAACGTTACGACCATCACCGCCGCCATGCTCGCGATCTACAACACGCTTTCCCGCAGTAAGGAAGAGTTCAAGCCCATCGTGCCGGGCAAGGTCGGACTCTATGTGTGCGGCATGACCGTCTACGATCGCTGCCACATCGGTCACGCGCGCGTGATGGTGGTGTTCGACGTGGTGCAGCGCTGGCTGCGTGCGGCGGGCTATGTGGTCACCTATGCGCGCAACATCACCGACATCGACGACAAGATCATCCGCCGCGCGGTCGAGAATGGTGAATCGATTTCGCAGTTGACCGCGCGCTTCATCGCCCTGATGGACGAAGACGCCGCCGCTCTGGGTGTGCAGAGGCCGGATCACGAACCGCGCGCCACCGCCTACGTGCCGCAGATGCTGACGATGATCGGAATGCTCGAGGCGCGCGGGCTGGCCTACCAGGCGCAGGATGGCGACGTGAACTTTTCGGTGCGTGATTTTCCCGCCTACGGAGCCCTGTCGGGCAAGTCGCTCGATGACTTGCGCGCCGGCGAACGGGTCGAGGTGAACTCCACCAAACGCGATCCGCTCGACTTCGTGCTGTGGAAAAGCGCCAAGGAAAGCGAGCCCGCCGATACGCGCTGGGCTTCGCCCTGGGGCAGCGGAAGGCCCGGCTGGCACATTGAATGCTCGGCCATGAGCGAGGCGCTGCTGGGCGCGCATTTCGATATCCACGGCGGCGGCGCAGATCTGCAGTTTCCGCATCACGAGAACGAGATCGCCCAGAGCGAAGGCGCGCACGAGCACAAATTCGTCAACACCTGGATGCACAACGGTTTCGTGCGTGTCGATGACGAGAAGATGTCGAAATCGCTGGGCAATTTTTTCACCATCCATGAAGTGCTCGAAAAATACGACGCCGAAGTCGTGCGGTTTTTCATCTTGCGCGCCCACTACCGCAGCCCGCTCAACTACTCCGACGCCCATCTCGACGACGCGCGCAATGCCTTGACGCGTCTGTACACCGCACTCAAGGCGGCGCCGGCCGGGTCGTCGCTTGCGGTCGATTGGGAAGAGCCTCACGCGCGGCAATTTCGTGCGGCGATGGATGACGATTTCAACACCCCGATGGCGATGGCTGCGCTGTTCGACCTGGCCGCCGAGATCAACCGTGGCGCCGACGCGGTGAAAGCAGAACAACTCAAGGCGCTGGGCGGCCTAATGGGCCTCCTGGAACGCGATCCGCAGGTGTTCCTGCAGGGTAGCGCCGCGGGCGGTGGGGCGGAAGTGGAAAGCCTGATCGCGGAGCGCGCCGCCGCCAAGAAGGCGCGCGATTTCGCGCGGGCCGATGCGATTCGCGCCCAACTCCTGTCCCAGGGCATCGTGCTCGAAGACAAGCCGGGCGGCGCGACCGAGTGGCGCAGCGCCTGATTGGCTGCTAAGGTTGCGGTGTTGCCGATTGCCGCGAGGATTCGATCATGAGAAACGTGACTGACCAGCTGGCCAACTACGCCGCCTACCACCGTGACCGCCGCAATATCGCCACCCATCTGCTTGGCGTGCCGATGATCGTTTTCAGCGTTGTCCTCCTGCTTGCGCGACCCGCCGTCGAAGTCGCGGGCCTGTCGGTGACGCCGGCCATCGTGGCCCTGATCGCAGCCGGTATCTACTACCTGCTGCTCGATATCAGCCTGGGTCTGGGTTTGGTGGTCGCCATTGGCATCATGGTCTGGGTCGGCCAAATGGTGGCGGCTGCGAGTACGCTGACCTGGCTCATGGTGGGCATCGGCATGTTCGTTGTCGGCTGGATCATCCAGTTCATCGGCCATTACTACGAAGGGCGCAAGCCCGCCTTTGTCGACGATATCCTGGGCCTTCTGATCGGGCCGCTCTTCGTGCTGGCCGAGGTGGTATTCATGTTCGGCGGCCGGGCCGAGTTGCGGGCCGCCATTGAGGCGCGGGTTGGTCCGACCTTGCCGCGTCGCGGGCAATCGAGCGCGGCTTAAGCCTGCTTGAAGCCCGCGAGGAGTCGCATTCAACCGGTGAAAAAGTCCTTCATGCGATCCATGAACGACTTTTCGCGCGGATTGTGGGCGCCCGCATCGCTGCGGTTGATCTCGTCGAATTCGCGCAGCAATTCCTTTTGCCGCCCGGTCAGATTGATCGGGGTTTCGATCACCACATGACAGTACAGGTCGCCGGGGTGGCTTGAGCGCACCCCCTTGATGCCCTTGCCGCGCAGGCGGAAGGTGCGCCCGCTCTGGGTTTCGGGGGGTACCTTGATCTCGGCGGCGCCGTCGAGGGTGGGAATCTCGACCGATCCGCCCAAAGCGGCGGTGGCGAAGCTGACCGGCATTTCGCAATGCAGGTCGTCGGCTTCCCGCTGGAACACCGCATGGGCTTTGAGCGACATCTGCACATACAGGTCGCCGGGCGGGCCGCCATTGGCCCCGGGTTCGCCTTCACCGGTCAGGCGGATACGATCGCCCTCGTCAACCCCGGACGGAATCTTGATCGACAGGGTTTTCTGGCGCTTGACACGGCCGGCCCCGTCGCAGGTCTTGCATGGGTCGCTGATCACCTTGCCGCCGCCGTGGCATTTCGGGCAGGTCTGCTGGATCGAGAAAAACCCCTGCTGCACGCGCACCTGGCCGTTGCCGCCGCAGGTGGTGCAGGCCTTGGGGCTGGTACCGACCTTGGCACCAGTTCCGCGACAGGTTTCGCATGCCTCGATGGCCGGAATGCGGATCTTGGTTTCGTAGCCGCGCGCGGCCTGCTCCAGGGTGATTTCCAGGTTGTAGCGCAAGTCGGAGCCGCGATACACGTTGGAGCCACCGCGCCCGCGCCCGCCGCCACCGCCGAAGATGCCTTCGAAAATATCGCCGAAGGCGTCTGAAAAGCCGCCGAATCCCTGGCCGCCCTGGCCGCCCGCCGAGGCGTCCACTCCGGCATGCCCGAAGCGGTCGTATGCTGCGCGCTTGTTGGCGTCGGTCAGCATTTCGTAGGCTTCCTTGACCTCCTTGAACTTTTCTTCAGATGCTTTGGCCGCGTCGCCCTGATTGCGGTCAGGATGGTGCTTCATCGCCAGCTTGCGATAGGCCTTCTTGATCTCGTCTTCGTCGGCAGTCTTGCCGACCCCCAGCACTTCGTAATAATCGCGTTTAGCCATTCAAAAGCCCCATTGCACACAAACGGATGCGGCCGGACCAAAGCGTCGCGCAAAGCGCGAGCGCTCGAATCCGGCCACATAAAACGGCGTCGTTTGAAGACGATGGCCGCCAGGCCAAGTCGTCAAACGAGGTCCGGTTTATGCCTTCTTGTCCTTAACTTCAGTGAACTCCGCATCGACCACATTGCTGTCGTCTTTTTTCTCGGCCTTCGGACCCGCGCCGCCCATGCCGCCGCCCTCGGCAGGCCCGGCCTGCGCCCCGGCTTCGCCCGCCTGGGATTCGGCATACATTTTCTCGCCCAGCTTTTGCGAAACCGTCATCAGGGTCTGAGTCTTGGCTTCGATCGCATCCTTGTCGTCGGTCTTGAGCGCTTCCTCAAGATCCTTGATCGCCGCTTCGATTTTCGGT
>JAYTDE010000270.1:0-4922 GCA_043736195.1 Burkholderiales bacterium
GGAATCTGAAGGGACCAGGAAATCATGACCAAGTTGGTTATTCGTACCGATGACGTAGCAGGCTTTTTCAATCGGGCCAAGGATGCCGCTCGCCGTGCCGATCGCGGTCAGCCCTTCAATGGCAAGGTCACACTGTCTTTCGAGGATCCGCAGCAGATGTTCACCGTCCTGTCGGAGGCGCGGCGCCGATTACTTCTGGAGGTGATGCATGAACCGAAGACAATCAATGAATTGACGCATTGTCTGCATCGCCATCGTTCGTCAATTACCAAGGATGTCGGCCTCCTGGAAAAGTTGGGACTTCTTGTCACACATCGCCAAGCCAATCCCGGCCATGGGATTCAGAAGCTTGTGCGGTCGGTTGCGCCGAAAATCGAGATGGTGGCGACCCTTGGCTGACATCGGGATTCCGCTGAATGCTCAGTATCGGCGTCGCGCAATGATGCCGAAGTCGAATCCATCCAGCAGGTGCGTGTTTAGTCGAGGTTGTGGCGGACCTGGCAACGAATTCATTGTTTCATGCTGCGCCAGGGAACCATTACCGTCATGAGGCGATCGAGCCCGGAATTGTCTCGCGGAGGCGCGTCAAGCATGGCGATGAATTGTTTGAAATTCTCGGCATTCAGACTGAAACACGTCTGACCGAGAACCACCTCCTGCGCTCTGTCGCAGGCTGCTTCAAGCATGAAGTCCGAACGGTTCTTGCCCACGTTCGATATCGCGATGGCAAGATTTTCGTCCGCTGGGTGATGACGCACAGGGAATATGATGACTGGTGCAAGTTGTACCGAAAGGGAAAGGTTTGAGAATGACGGCCGCTACTGCGTTTGTCGATATCAAGGCGTTGCAATCGACCTGGGTCGCGTTCGATCGTGTTGCGCATTTGCGCCCGATCCGGTCTGCGGAAGAGTAAGACCGAACGGTGACGCTGATGAATTACCTGCTGGACGTCGTCGGCGACAAGCCCGACCACGCATTGTCCGGCCTGCTTGATCTTGTGGGCGAATTGGTATCGGACTATGACGCCAGCCACTATGCGATCGAGGCATCAGAACCCAGGGAGGTCTTGCGCAGCTTGATCGAACAGCGAGGTCTAAAGCAGGGCGATCTGGCTGAAGTCCTGCCGCAGGGCAATCTTTCCCCCATCCTGGCCGGCAAGCGCAAGATTAGTGCGACTCTGGCAGGGAAATTGGCCAGATACTTCAACGTCAGTCCGGCGGTGTTTGTGCCGACTTGATGTGCAACTTCACGTCCCCCGGATGCCTGTCCGCATCGGACGTTTGTGAACGAACGTGGACAAGCTTGCGGTGCTACCCGGATCGTCGCAGCTGGACTACGATTTCTCGCAATAATCCAAATTGGCATATCTCACAAGCCTTGGGCTGCGACGACGTGTCCGCTTGATTGCATGTGCGCCGGATCGGTGGTTATTCTGCGCCTGCCTAACCTGTCCGCCCCAGGTGCAAGCAGGGTTTTGCTCCGAGCGGTCGTGGGCGCGCCACAAAATCCGGCGATCGGTCAAGAAGGCGGTGAAAAATTGACGGCTGCTGCCAATTTACAGCCGACGTTCCCCAGGTCCGGCAGGCTGATCATGGCTCGAGTAAAAGGGGGCAGACGATGAGTTTGCCACTCGCACCGCGCAGCGTCATTGGTCGATCGCGGTGGCTTCGAAAAGCTCTTCAGGATCATCCCAGGGCAGGCTCAGCAAGGTCGTCGACGGCATGCCAGGTGACCCCATTTGCGCAAAGCCCACATGCACGTGTCCGCTGCCATCCTGGCCGAACCAGGTTTCGATATCCGTCTGCAGTATTTTTCGTCTCAACGCGGCAAACGCCGAACGGGCTGCGTCGGTCAGCTTGCCGTCGTCGTCCATGAAGGGCGTGTCGACGGGCTTGAGCAGGGCCAGTGCGGTGGTCTGGGTCAAGCCGCGCTGATTGCGCGTGACTTCCACCACGGCGGCGACGCGACGGGCGGTGGCTATCAGGCGCGTGCTTCCAAGCTGCAACCGGTTGCCGGCGGCGGCTTCGGCGATGCCCTGCATGTGGCTGATGGTGGTGGCTGAAATCATGTGATGGTCGGTGCCGGGTTGTGCTGCGCGGGGCGGGAAATCTTGATTGCGTGGAGACTGGCGGCAACGGTTGTCAAATGCGCCTCGCCATGTGAGCGCGCCCGTGGCCGCCAGCGCTGCACCAGACGGCTGGCAATGCATCCGCCATCGCTCGCGTAGCCGATGATTGCCGAGAAATTGGGCGCGCCATCATGGGAATGATGTTGGCTTGAATCCGCAACAATACGCCGGATGCCGGATGCGCGCGACACAACGCCCCGTTGTGAGGGCGACCTCAATCTGCCGGAACTGCGATGCGAGCCTAAATCGCGCGGCAAGGGCCTATCTGTGCGCGAGCGCGCAAAGCCTTTGCACTTGCTTTGAAAGGCCGGCGTCGCGTGCCTGCGGAGATCATGCACAGACGGAAACGGCGGGCGCATGCCGCGCCCGCCCGCAAAGCTCAGTTGACCTTGGTCGGGGCCTTCGATTTCCGTCCCGGCGCCACCGGGGGAATGTACCCGGCAAGCCGACAACGCATGCCTTCGATCTTCTTGCCGTCCTTGAACTGGATCGAGTGGCACATGATGATTTCGCCCTTGGCAGACAACTCTTCCAGGCGCGTCTTCACATTGGCCATGGAGAGCCCGGTTCCGGCGGCGATCTCGGCGTCGAGCCGTTCGCCGCTGCTTTTCAGGTACTGGATGATGTCCTGCAACTTGGATTCGCCTTCTTGGTATGGCCGCGCTTGGTGTGCGTTGGTTGTGGCTGGCGGATTTGGCGGTGCCGGCCAAAAGGACTCCAGACCCGACTGTCCGCTGAGCCTGCTGTCTCCCGCGAACGGTTCGCCAACGCTGCGCGGCGTTTGCTGATACTTGGGTTCACTGCTAACCCTTCATATTACGCTGAATTCGTGTTTGACGAGCGCCCGGCCTGCAAACAGGGTGCCGCAGCCGGCAGTGAGCCGCATTTGGTCCGGGTTTCGCGGCAGGTTTCTTGTTCGCCCGCGTCGCCCCTCTGATAACATTCCGCCCCTCAAACCCAGGCTTGCCCCACAACGTGGCGCCGACCTCTGGCGGCAACCAACTCCGGTGTTTCCACCGCATGTCCGATTCAGTCCAATGCATTGTCATCGGGGCCGGTGTGGTCGGCCTGGCCATCGCTCGTGCCCTGGCGCAATCCGGGCTTGAATGCGTACTCATCGAATCCGAAGGCGGCATCGGCACCGGCACCAGTTCGCGCAACAGCGAGGTGATTCATGCCGGCATTTATTACCCCAAGGGGTCGCTGAAGGCGCGCTTTTGTGTCGCCGGCAAACAGATGTTGTATCGCTATTGCGCCGAGCGCGGCATCGGCGCGCACAATTGCGGCAAGCTGATCGTGGCGACCGACGATTCGCAGGTGCCCACCCTGAGCGGCATCATCGAAAAGGCGCGCGCCAATGGCGTGCATGATCTGGCCTTGATCACGCGCGCCGAGGCCCAGGCGCTGGAACCGAATCTTGCCTGCGTGGCCGCTGTTCGTTCGCCTTCCACCGGAGTGGTCGACAGCCACAGCTTCATGCTCGGCCTGCAGGGCGATTTCGAGGCGGCCGGCGGCATGCTTGCTTTCAATTCGCCGCTTGATGAAGCCGTGTGCGGCGAGGACGGCATCACCCTCATGGTCGGCGGGGCCGAGCCAATGGAATTGCGTGCCGGTATGGTGGTCAACAGTGCCGGACTGTATGCCCAGGCGCTGGCGCGCAAGTTCACAGGCTTGCCGCAGGATTCGGTGCCGCCGACCTTTTACGCCAAGGGCAATTACTATTCACTGACCGGAAAGTCGCCGTTCTCGCGCCTGATCTATCCGGTGCCCGAGGCGGCGGGACTGGGAGTGCACCTGACCATCGACATGGGCGGGCAGACCCGTTTCGGGCCCGACGTTGAATGGATTGAGAACGTCGACTATGCGGTCGACCCCGGGCGTGCCGCCAGTTTCTACAGCGAGATTCGCAAATACTGGCCGGGCCTGCCCGATGGCGCCTTGCAGCCGGGCTACAGCGGCATCCGCCCGAAAATCCAGGCGCCGCATGAGCCAGCGCGCGATTTCGTGATTCACGGACCGGAAACCCACGGCGTCAAAGGGCTGGTCAATCTGTATGGCATCGAGTCGCCGGGGCTGACCGCGGCGATGGCAATCGCCCTGCATGTCACCGCCATGCTCACCAACCAGGAAACGCGACTATGCTGATGGTGATTTCGCCCGCCAAGACGCTGGACTACGAGTCGCCTCCGGTGACGCCCGTGTTCACCCAGCCTGAATATCTCAAGGAGTCGCGTCGCCTGATCGCGCGCCTGCGCAAGCTGGCTCCGGCGCAGGTGTCCACCTTGATGACGCTATCTGACAAACTGGCCGCCCTCAACGTGGCGCGCTATGCCCAATGGAAGCCACCGTTCACGCCGCACAACGCCAAGCAGGCGCTGTTGGCCTTTGCCGGTGACGTGTATGACGGCCTGGCTGCGCAGGATTTCAGGGAGCGCGAGTTCGACTATGTGCAGACGCATTTGCGCATCCTGTCTGGCCTGTACGGCGTGTTGCGACCGCTCGACCTGATGCAGCCGTACCGGCTGGAAATGGGCACACGGCTTGCAACCGACCGCGGGCCCGACCTCTATGCGTTTTGGGGTTCGCTAGTCACTTGCGCGTTGAACCAGCTGTTCGCCACCGACAAGGCTCCGGTGCTGGTCAACCTGGCTTCCGAGGAATATTTTGGCGTGGTTCAGCCGCAGCACATCCGGGCACGGATTGTCACGCCGGTATTCGAAGACTGGAATGCCAGCGCGGGCAAGTTCAAGATCATCAGCTTTCACGCCAAGAAGGCGCGCGGCATGATGGTGCG
>JAYTDE010000271.1:0-3281 GCA_043736195.1 Burkholderiales bacterium
CGCGGTGATGCCGTCCCAGTCGCCCTTGCCAATCAACACCGTCGCGCCGGGGAACGACGCCACCTGCCCCGTGTGGTCGGCATGGTAGTGGCTGATGCCCACGAATTTGATCTGCTCCGGCTTCACGTTGATCTGCGCCAACTGGTCAACGATGCTCACCTTAGGCGCTGGCGCACCGGCCGTCAACGCGTGCCCGGTGTCCCACAACATGTACTCATCGCCGCGCTGGATGAGGTAACAACTGAAGGTGAACATGACCCGGTTGTCGGTGAACGCCCAGGTGTCGTTGAAGCGGGCGACGAGGTTGAGCACGGGCGTGCCGCAGTCGAGGCGGGCCAGTGACACCTCAGGCGCGGGGGATGTGGATAGGGTTGTTTGAGCGGCTGCGGGCTGGGCGGTGAAGGCGGCTGCGCAGGTTAGGGCGATGGCGAGGACGATGGTGAGGGAAAGTCTTGAATGCATGGTTGTCTCCTGGTGTGTTTTGGCCAAAGCGTGTGGCCGACTATCTCACTGGACTGTGAAAAAATCAAACAGTTCCCCTCGGGTGATACGATGGCCGGAGAAGCAGAGAACACAGCGTTTTTCTCCGGAGGATCTCAATCATGAATCGGTTCGTACAGTCCATTGTTCTTGCCTTCGCGCTCATCTGGCTGCCGGCCACGGCCACGGCCCAGGCGCAGTCTTTCCCGTCCGGCACGGTGAGTGTCGTGGTTCCACTTGCTCCGGGTGACGCTGCAGACACGACCGCGCGGGCCTTGGGCGAAGAAATATCGAAACTGCTGAAAACGCCGGTGCTCACGGTCAATCGCCCGGGCGCCGGAGGAGCGATCGGCGCCAGCAGCGTCGTCCAGGCCAAAAAAGACGGTCACACGATTCTGTTTGCGCAAAACAGCGCGCTTACCTTTCGTGCTGTTCTCGACCCCCAGGCGGTCACCTACGATGCGCTGCGGGATCTGGTGCCGCTCGGCATTGCCTCACGCACACCGAGCATACTCGTCGTGCGCAGCGACGCGCCCTACAAGACGTTGGCAGAGTTGATTGACTACGCCAAAAAGAATCCGGGCAAGGTGCGTATCGGTCACCCCGGCTCCGGCTCAGTCGGTGATTTCTGTGTGCAATTGGTCAACGCCCTCGCGAGTGTGGAACTGGTGCCGGTTCCCTACACCGGCGCGGCCCCCTCTGTCACCGCATTGCACGGAAGCCATATCGAAGGCGTCGTGTTGGCGCTCGGCGCGCTGAGCGCTCACATCAAGTCAGGGGCGTTCCGGGGTCTGGTCGCGTCAAACCGCTTCGCCGAGTTTGCCGACATTCCGACGATGCGCGAGCTGGGCTTCAGGGAAGACCTGTTCGGCATCTGGTTCAGCTTTCTCGCGCCTGCCGGGATCCCCGAGGACGCCCGCAAGTCACTCGTTGGCGCGATCGAACAAGCCGTCAAGACGCCCGCCATTGCGGCAAGGCTGCTGCCGCTGGGCATTTTGCAAAGTTACGCCACACCCGAGCAGATGACAACCGAAATCCGCGAGGAGTTCAAACGGGTGAGCGACTTGGCCAAGAAGACCGGTTTGGTCAAATAACGCCGGTCATGCAACCCGTAATTGAGATTCAAGGCAGCAGCGCCGCCGCCGCAGCACCTGCGTCCGGCACCAGGTCGTAGGCATAGAGGTGTTTTCGGAATTCGGCGTGCGCGACGATCTGTGCGTCGCGCGCGGTGAGATCGGAAGAAGCCGAATCAACCCGCAGCCCATTCTGGCGGGCGCCCAGCTGAACCGCCGCCACACGCTCGCGCCGCAACCGCTCGTAGGCCAGCAACGCCGCCGGGACTGCCGACGTGTCGACCCGCGCCAGAATTGTCGCCAGCGCCATGCCGTCCTCGATCGACTGATTGGCCCCTTGCCCCAAATGCGGCAACATCGGATGCGCCGCGTCGCCCAGCAACGTCAGTCGGCCCTTGGTCCAGGTCGGTAACGGCTCACGGTCGTAGAGCGCCCAGCGAAATGTTTTGTCGACCTGTTCCAGCAACTTGCCGATGCGGGGGTCCCAGCCTTCAAACTCGCGGCGAAGCACCGCCGGATCGCCCGGTGCGGACCACGATTCCTTCATTTCCTCGCCGACCGGCACGAAGCCGACGTAGTTGACCATCGTGCCGTGGCGAACCGGGAACACCAGGAAATGCCTGGATGGACCCATCCACATCAACCAGCGGTCCATCGGCCAATCGGGCAGGCGCTCGCTCGCGATCAGGCCCCTGTAAGAGATGGTGCCGTGAAACACTGGCTTCGAAGGCGGAAAGACGAATGGCCGCAGTTCAGAGTGGATGCCGTCGGCAGCAACCACTGCGTCGGCCTCAACGGTGGTGCCGTTGGCAAACTTGACGCGTGCGGTGTCACCGTTTTGCTCGAAACCAACGGCGCGGTGGCCGGTATGGACGATGCCGGCAGGCAGATTCGCGGCAAGAAAGTCAACGAAGTCGGCGCGGTGCATGCCAAAGTTTGCGTTCCAGCCGGAGGCGTCTGTCACCTGCACCGGCGCGACATGCGTGCCGTCGTGGCGGAAATAGCAAGAGCCCGCGCCAACCCGCGCGCCCCACTTCTCGATGGCAGGCCCGAGACCCACGCGCTCCAGGTGGCGCACCGCATTCGGTGTGACATACACACCAGCGCCAATCTCGCCCAGTGCAGACGCCTGCTCATAAACAGAAACGCGCAGCCCTTGCGCGATCAGCGCGTTAGCGGCAAACAGGCCGCCAATGCCGCCTCCGATGATCACAACGTTTGGCCGAGATGCCATATCAACGCACTCGAAAATTGTTCATCTTGGCATTGTGCATGTTCAACAGGCACAGAGCCAATGGGGAACAAATTTTCATTGGCAAGTTTTGCGCCTGAAGAAATGCTGCGGTGGTCCGGCCGCTTGTCCAGCAGCTTCCTGCGCACGACCTCGGCGATGAGAATGCCCAACGGCGCCGACAGCCAGATGCACACCAAGATGTTGGCGGCTTCATAGTCGCGCAGCAGCGGCCCCAAGACGAACAGCATGACCCTGAACAGCCAGAACGCGCCCCACATGGCGCCGGCGAAGCGGATCATCCAGATGCGGTGCGTTGCCCGGTCGCCTTTGCGAATCGCCAACACGCCCATTACGGCGCAGCCGTAGACGAACAGCGTGCCCACAGTAAGACAGGCAAACGAAATTCGCCCGATGGTTTTGTGCGACGACGCGTTGCTGCCCACGACGCCGCCAGGCCGCCACAGTTGCACATGCATCAGCACGAACACGATGGA
>JAYTDE010000272.1:0-1983 GCA_043736195.1 Burkholderiales bacterium
ACCAGCGGCACATCGCAGGCGCCGCAATCCTCGATCGCCTGCAGCGCGGCCTCGCCCGGCGCCATCACGAACACATGCTCGATGCCCCCGCCCACCGCGTCATGCGCGGCCTTAAGGCTCGGGTAGGCACGCTCGCCCAGGATCTCGCCACGGGTCGGGTTGATCGGCAGGATGTCGCCCGAGTAGCCAACCTTGCGCAGGAAGCGCTGCGGCCGCGCGGTGTTCTTGGCGGGGTCGCCGGAGGCGCCGATCAGGGCCACGCGGCGCGGCGCGAACAGCGCCTGTGCAAGACTGACCTTCATGCGCTCGGGCGGCAAAGCGCGTCCAGATTCGGCGCCGCATCCAGTGCCCACAGATTGGCCAGCAGCGAGCGCGCCGGCGCATCGCCCAGTACCGGCGCGCTCAGCTCAAGATACTTTTCTTCGAGCTCGGTATCGGTAAGCGGCGCGTCCGGATCGCCCTTGCGCGTCGGCTGCAATAGCGTCTCGCACCTGCCGTCGTAGGTGTCGAAGGTGACACGTGCCGCGCGTTGCTGCGGAAAGGCGGCGTCAAGCTCGGCATCGAGCGTGAGTTCAGTCTTGACCATCAGTTCGCGGGTGGCCGGATGCGAGATGCGCGCCGGCTCGAAAGCGGCCAGGCGCACGTTGCCGTGGGTCAGTGCGGTGGCTACCGAATACTTGACCGAGAAGCGTGCTTCGGCCGGCGTGCGCGGATTGTCATACCCCGCCACGTCGAGGGTGGCACGATAGGCGCCGATGCGGATGCGCTTGATGTCGCGCGCCGAAATGTTCATCCGCTGCTTCAAGGCCAGCGCGCCGTCGATGGCGGCGAATGAATGGCCGCAGCAGGCGTGGTTCTTGAAGGTCATGCGGGTGATATGAAATTCGCGCCCGAGCGTGGCCAGGCTGGCGTTCCAGTCGGGCCCCTGGTGGCCGTGCGACAGCGCATTGCCGAAGCCGGCGTCGCCTTCGAGCACATCGGGCGAGCCGGTCACACCTTCAGCGGCGGCTAAGGCCGCCAGAACGCCGGCTTCCGCCGCGCGGCCGGCATGCAGCGGCTTGGACTGTGAATCCATGCGAAACGCCTGCTGCAGGGCGGCCGCAAAGGTGGCGACGGTCGCCAGCGCGTGGGCGAAGCGGGTGGCGTCGAGTTGCAGCACTTCGGCGGCTGCGGCGGCGGCGCCGAAACAGCCGATGGTGCCGGTATTGTGGAAATACTTGTAGTGATTGCGGCCCATGGCCGCGCCGATACGGGTGGAGATCTCGTAGCCTGTGATCACCGCGCGCAGGAAATCGGCTCCGGAGGCGCCGCGCGCCTGCGCCACCGCGAGGGCCGCGGCGATGGTCGGCGCACCCGGATGGTAGATGCCGTCGCGATAAATGTCGTCCACCTCCGCGGTGTGCGCGGCGCTGCCGTTGATCAGGGCGCCCAAGCGTGCCGGGGCCGCGCGGCCGAGCGCGAGGCGCGCGCCGCCGCCACCGAACTCATCGGCCAATGCGCGCTCCAGCAATGTTGCCGGTGCCTGCACCGCGCCGGGGTAGAGGGCGGCGAACCAGTCGATGACCGCGCGTTTGGCGTGGTGCATCACCTCCGGTGCGATCGATTGTGAGCGATAGCCGCAGGCAAAGGCGGCGTAGTGGTCAACGATATGCATGCTGGTTCCAGGAATTGAAGGTTGATGAGGCGTGCTCGTCAGTCGGCTTTTGCGCCGGAGGCCTTGACCAGTCGCGCCCATTTGGCGGTCTCGTTCTGCATATGCAGGCCGAACTGTTCCGGGGTCGAGCCGACCGGGTCGGCGCCCTGGGCCACGAAGCGCTCGCGCATGTCCGCCTGCTTCAGGATGCGCGCGATGTCGCTGGCGATTTTGGCGGCGATCTCGCGCGGCAGGCCGGCCGGGCCGACTAAGCCAAACCAGGAGGATGCGTCAAAACCGGGGAAGCCGGACTCCGCGATCGTAGGCACTTCCGGCACACCGGCCGAGCG
>JAYTDE010000273.1:0-2747 GCA_043736195.1 Burkholderiales bacterium
CAGTGTCGCCAACGCGTTTGACGAGATGTACTACCTCGAGCGCGCCTGCCAGGCGCAGATCGGCGCCTTGTCCGGCGGTGTCAAGGTGCTGGTGGCTGCCGACGAGGTGGCCGAGCGGGTGGCGTGCCAGTTCGAGCGTCCCGAGCGCCAATCGCGCAGCAAGCACTGGGTGGCCTGTCTGCGCCTTTTGGATCGCCTCGATCCGTCCTACAAACACTGATCACCCGGAGCCAACGCAATGCATTTTTCGCGCAGGGATTTCATCCGCGGCAGTGCCGCTGCGACGCTCGCTGCCAGCGGCTTGCCGCTGTTTGCGCAGGAGGCCTTTCCGAACCGGCCCATGCGTCTGGTGGTGCCGTTTCCACCCGGGGCCCTGACCGACCTGCTCGGCCGCGCCGTCGGCGAGCGCCTCGGTCGTGCCCTCGGGCAATCGGTGGTGATCGAAAACCGCCCCGGCGCCGGTACCCTCGTGGGGGCGGAAATCGTCGCCAAGGCGGCGCCCGATGGCCACAGCCTGCTGATTTCCACCAGCTCGACCTTCGGCATTGCGCCGGCGCTCTACAAGCCTTCGCCGATCGAGCCCCTGCGCGATTTTCAACCGGTATCGATGGTCGGCACGGTGAACTTTTTCCTGATCGCCGCCAACTCGTTTCCGGCGAAGAATTTTCGCGAAATGGTCGATCTGATCAAGGCCAATCCGGGCAAGTTCAATTACGCCTCGGTCGGCAACGGCAGCGCCCATCATTTGTTCATGGAAGACCTGAAGCAGCGTCTCGGCCTGGACGTCCAGCACATACCCTACAAAGGCACGCCGGCCGCGCTGATCGACCTGATCCCGGGCAAGGTGCACATCATGTTTGCCGATGCGACCGTCGCGGTGCCGAATATCCAGGGCGGCAAGGTGCAGACTTACGGCACCTCCGCGGCCAGGCAAAACTCGCTGATCGCCGCAGTACCGCCGCTGGCGCAGTTCGTCCCCGGTTTTGACTGGCAGGCCTGGCAGGGCGTCTCGGTGCCGGCCGCCACACCGGCGGCGATCGTGGCACGACTGTCGGCGGAAATGCAGAAGTTTCAGCATACCGCCGAATTTCGCGAGGTGCTGGGCAAGTTCGGCATGGAGCCGTGGCCGCCGATCACCCCGGCGGAGTTCGCCGCATACGTGCGCAACGACATGCCGCGCTGGGCCGAGGCGGTGCGCGCATCCGGCGCCAAGGTGGACTGAGGATGGCACTCGAAATCATTCCAATCAACGGTTTCATCGGTGCCGAGGTGCGCGGCGCCGATTTGTCGCGCCTGGACGATGCCACTTTCAGGGTGTTGCATGACGCCCTGGTGCAATACGAGGTGATCGTCCTGCGCGACCAGCAGCGCATGACGCTGGATCACCAGATGGCTTTCGGCGCGCGCTTCGGCCCCTTGTCGATCCACCCGTTTTCGCCCAACCTGGAAAGCAAGCCCGAAGTGATCGTGCTGGACTACTCGGCCGATCATCCGGCCGCGCGTACCGACATCTGGCACGCCGACGAGACTTTTCGCCCCAACCCGCCGATTGTCACCATGCTGCGTGCGCGCATCATCCCGACTCGCGGCGGCGATACCTGTTTTTCCAGCATGACCGCGGCCTATCGCGGATTGTCCGAGCGCATGAAGCAGCATATCCATGGGCTGGAATGCCAGCACGATTTCAAGCCCTTCAGGTCGCTGTTCAACCACACCCCCGAGCATCGGCGCCGCCTGCGCGAAATCGAGGACGAGTATCCCAACCCCTGGCATCCGGTGGTGCGCGTGCATCCGGTCTCGGGCAAACGGGTGATCTACGTCAACCCGCAGTTTTCAATGCGCATTCGCGGCGTGAAGGAAGACGAAAGTGCGGCTTTGCTGGATTTCCTGTTTCGCCAGGCGCATGTGCCGGAATATCAGCTGCGTGTGAAGTGGCAGCCCGATACCGTCGTGCTGTGGGACAACCGCTCGGTGCAACACTACGCGCCGCACGACTACTACCCGCAGCGCCGCAGCATGGAGCGGGTCACCATCAGTGGCGACGTGCCGATCGGCGTAGTCGCGCCGTATACGCCCGAGACCATCGCCGGCAATGGCGTGGTGAACCCGACTGCAGCACCGAAGGCGCCACCCAAACGCCAGTTCGAACGGACTCTCTGATGCGCATCTGCATATTCGGCGCCGGCGCCATCGGCGGCACCATTGGCGCGCGGCTGGCGCTGGCGGGGCACGAGGTGAGCCTGGTGGCGCGCGGCGCGCATCTGGCAGCGCTCAAGGCTGACGGCCTGACCCTCCTCAAGGACGGCAACAAACACCATGTGAAGCTTGCCGCCAGCGACAAGCCGGCCGAACTTGGCGTGCAGGACGTGGTGATCATTGCGCTGAAGAGCCATAGCCTGGCCGGCGCGGTGGCCGACCTGGTGCCGCTACTCGGGCCGGAAACCGCGGTGGTCACCGCGATGAACGGCGTGCCATGGTGGTTCTTCGATGGTTGGGGTGGCGCGCTGGCCGGAACCGTGCTCAAGTCCTGTGATGCCGATGGCCGCATCGGCGGCGCCATAGCCAGCCATCGCGTGATCGGCGGGGTGGTGTATCTGGCCGCCGATGTGCCCACGCCCGGTGTGGTGCGCCATAACTCGGGCAACCGGCTGGTGCTGGGCGAGCCTTCCAACCAACCCTCGGCACGCGTCGATGCGCTGGTCGCCGTATTGGGCGGTGCCGGTTTCCAGACGATCGCCAGCGAGAAT
>JAYTDE010000274.1:0-4974 GCA_043736195.1 Burkholderiales bacterium
CCGACTGCATCGCCACCCGCACCTTGCCCAGGGCCACGCGGCTGGTGGCGAAATCGAGGATCACCGGGGGCTGGCCGGCGCGTGGAATGCCGCAGCAAAACGGGTTGGTGGCAAAGCGCGCGTCGGCGCCGCCAAACGGCGCCACCAGCGGGCGCAGCAGGGCATTGACGAAGTGCAGCGATACCAGGCCGGCGGCGGCGCAGTCCTCGGCCCACTGGCCGATACGTCCGATGTGGTGACTATCGCGCAGTGCGACCAGTGCCAGGCCGCTGGCGGATGCGCGCTCGATGCCCAGCTGCATCGCCTCGTATCCGATCACCTGTCCATAGCCCTTGCAGCCGTCGATCATCAACATCGAACCGAACTCACCGGTGACGCGGGCATGCTGGTTCGGCTTCAAGCCGCCGCTGCCAAGGAATTCGACGTATTGCGGAATCATGCCCACGCCATGCGAATCGTGGCCGGATAGATTGGCCAGCACAAGGTTGGTGGCCACCAGTTCGCCTTCGCGCGGCGCACTGCCGGCGCTGCTTACGATGCTGGCGACAAATCTGGTCAGGTCCTGCGGTGCGATGATGATGTTGGCGGCGCTCATTGAACTACCCTCCTGTCACTGCGTAGCATCCTCCCCGAGGGAGGCGCTTTGCTCAATTCGGCGCTCCCTTCGGGCGGCCGGGCAGGAGCGCTCATGAGGCTTGCCCGAAGTAAATGATGGTCGGACTATAGCAGCGAAAAATGCGCTCCCGCGGAGCCGCGCGGTCGAGTTGCCGCAGCGCCGCCGAATGCGCAACCCAAGACATTTCCCGACACCACCTGCGAACCGCGGCCAGACGGCCGGCGGGCGTGCACAATACGACTCCCCCCACCCCTTCGAAGGAATATCATGCTCGTCGAACAACGCACCTACACCACTCACCCCGGCAAGATCGGCGAATACTTCAAGCACTACGAAGCCGAAGGCCTGGCGGTGCAGACCGCCATTCTCGGTCGCCTGGTCGGCTTCTACCAGACCGAACTCGGGCCGCTGAACCAGATCGTACACATGTGGGCCTATACCGACCTCAACGATCGCGCGGTCCGGCGCGCAAAACTGTTTGCCGATCCGGCGTGGCTGGCCTACCTTCCGAAGATCCTGCCACTGGTGGTGTCGATGGAGAGCAAGATTCTGATGCCGGCGCCGTTCTTCAAACCCGACTGGCTGGCCTGACCCATCGCCCACCGCTTGGCCCGGCGTCGGCCGCGCGCGCAGCATTGGCATTTGCTGCGCGCCGGCCAGGCTGTCCTTCGGGCGCTGCGGCAAAGAGCTATCCTTCGCGGCTTTCATGAATCCATACCAGGAGCATCGCATGAGCACCCTTACCCTCGAATTAGCCAACCGCATCATCGCAGCCGCCCTGGCAGCTTCAAAAAAGAACGGCCACAAGCCGATGGGCGTGGTGGTGCTGGATGAATCGGGCAACCTCAAGTCCGGCCAGCGCGAAGACGGTGCCTCGATGTTCCGCATCGATGTGGCCACCGGCAAGGCCTGGGCCGCCGTCGGCATGGGTGTCGCCAGCCGGGTACTGGCGCAGCGCGCCAAAGACAACCCGAATTTCTTCATCACCCTGGCCTCGACCGCTCACGGCAAGTTCCTGCCGCAAACCGGCGCGGTTCTGATCAAGGACGCGGCCGGCAACGTGCTGGGTGCCGCCGGCGCCTCCGGCGGTACCGGCGACGAAGACGAAGCGATCTGCATCGCCGGCATCGAGTCCGTCGGCTTGATGCACGGCTAAAGCCGCGCCCCCGGCGCAGCGGGATGGCAGATGGCACAGAACAGCGAGCGCTACAGCGGACCGGCGATCGCGCTGCATTGGCTGATCGCGCTCCTGATGTGCTGCGGCTTTGGACTCGGGCTTTACATGGTGGAACTGCGTTTCAGCCCGCAGAAGCTGACGTTCTATTCGTACCACAAGTGGATCGGTGTGACGGTGTTTACCCTCGCGGTGCTGCGCCTGCTGTGGCGCCTTCCGCATCGCCCGCCACCGCTGCCTGCTTCGGTACCGCCCTGGCAACAGGCCATCTCCGGGGCGATCCACGTTCTGCTGTACCTGCTGATGCTGGGCATCCCGCTTTCGGGCTGGCTCTACTCCTCCGCGACCGGCGTGCCGACCGTACCGTTCGGTTTCGCGGCGCTGCAGTTGCCGGATCTTGTGGTGCGCGACCGCGATCTTGCGGTGAGCCTGAAATTTCTGCACTTGACCCTCAATTACACACTGGCAGGCCTGGTGCTGTTACATGTCGGCGCGGCGCTCAAGCACCAGTTCTTCGATCGGGACGGCATAATGTCACGCATGCTGCCCGGCCGCCGAATCCGCCCATGAAAATCATTTTCCACCTGCTTGCAGTCCTGCTGCTGGCAAGCGCCCTGTCGGCGACCGCGCAAACCGTCGATCCGACGAAAAGCCGGATCAATTTCGGCTTCAAGCAGGAGAACGTTCCCGGCGAAGGCAAGTTCCGCAAGTTCGCAGCCCAGGTGAGCTTCGATGCCGCCAAGCCGGAAGCCACGCGCGCCAGCATCGAGGTCGACGTCAGCAGTGTCGACCTGGGCGACGCCGACTGGAACAACAGCATCCAGGGCGCTCTCTGGTTCAACACAAAACAATTCCCCAAAGCGAGCTTCGTCGTCAGCGGCGCCAAGGCACTGGGCGGCGGACGATTCGAGGCACCGGCGAAATTCACCCTCAAGGGCGTGACCCGTGACACCATCGCCAGCTTCACCGTCACGGCGGATGCGAGCGGCACCGTGCTCGAAGGCTCGGTGCCGCTCAAGCGTAGCGATTACAAGATGGGCGACGGGATGTGGGCCGACACCACGGTGGTGGCCAACGAAGTCGCCGTCAGGTTCAAGGTATATCTCAAAAAGTAGTTTCATCAACACGAAGGAGACCGCATGAAAAAGTTCGCCCCCCTTGCCGCACTTGCCCTGTCCGCTTTCGCAGGCGTAGCCGCCGCCGCGCCGGTCAGCTATACGCTCGATCCGGATCACACAATTCCTCGTTTCGAGGTTATGCACAATTTCTTTTCCAACCATATGGGCGCCTTCATGAAGGCGGCGGGCAAGGCGGTACTCGACGTCGAAGCCAAGACCGGCAGCGTCGAGGTGACGATCCAGACCGCCTCGTTCCTCACTGGCCACGCTTTCATGGAAAACTTCGTGAAAAGCAAGGAGTTCTTCGACGTCGACAAGTTTCCGACCATGAGCTTCAAGAGCACACGCTTCACCTACCAGGGCGACAAACCGGCCACGGTCGAAGGCAACTTCACGCTTTTGGGGGTCACCAAACCGATGGTCCTGACCGTTACCAATTTCAACTGTGCCCCGCACCCGCGCAACAAGAAGGAACAGTGCGGCGGCAACCTGGTGGGTCAGATCAAGCGCTCGGATTTCGGCATGAAGACGTTTATCCCGGCAATCGCCGACGAAGTCAAACTGATGATCCAGGTCGAGGGGTTCAAGGACTGACGCCCATGAAGCAGGGCGCGGCAGCACGCGCCCGGCTGTAGCGTTTGGCGCAACTTGGGCAGGAGCGTTCGCCACTTCGGGCTGGATCGGTCAAGCTGACGCGATTCCCACCTCTCCAGGGGCTTGCCATGCCGACAACAAGTGTGCCCCAACTTCCGAGGGTGCGACCAGCCACCCTGCGCCATCTGCTTCTATGGCTGGTCGTTGCAATTGCAGCCGCCGGCCTCGCGTGGCACGGCCCCATCGCGCAACCCGCGCACTATCACGACTTCGCCGATAGCCGTGCGTGGCTGGGTATCCCGCACGCCGCCGACGTGCTTTCCAACCTGCCATTCCTGTGCGCCGGTTGGCTGGGCCTGACCGCGGCGCTGCGACTACCGGACCAGCAGCCGGCACGCGCCGCCTGGGGCATGTTCTTCGGCGCGGTGATGCTGACCACCGTAGGCTCGGCGTTCTATCACTGGGCACCCGACAACATCGGGCTGGCCATCGATCGCCTGCCGATCGCCTGGGCCTGCACCTGGCTGGCACTCGCGCTCCTTGCGGAGCGGGTCGACGCGCGTTTTGGCCGGCCGGCCGTGCAACTGGCCGGGTTCGTCGCCGCGACCGTCTCGGTGTGGCTCTGGTACCAGGGGGAGATCGCCGGCGCCGGCGACCTGCGCGCCTACCTTTTCGTACAGTTCCTGCCGGTGCTGCTGATTCCCCTGGTATGCGGCATGTTTCGCGGCGGTGTTCTCGGCGCCGGCGACTGGTTCGGCGCGATCGGGCTGTATCTGGTCGCCAAGGCACTTGAGCTGCACGACGCGCAAGTGCTGGAGATGCTCGGCGTGAGCGGGCATACGCTCAAGCATCTGGTCGCGGCAGCGGCGGCATTGTGGCTCGCTGCGCGCCTGCGGCGCGCGGCGGCGTCGATGGCGTATCGGCATTAGCGGCGCCCGGAGTCTGGGCGTGAACGCGCATGCGCTACCCGCAGCGCCATTGGAATGGCGTGAATCCGCGAGGTGACGGCAGTTTCATTGCCTTGTATTTTCCTGTAATTTGACATTCATACTTTCCAATTACAGGTTTTTTGATACCATAACAAAATGATCGTCCGTACCATCAGCCCGCATTTGCGCCTGCTCGCAACGCTCTACCCGGTAGTTGTCGTCAGCGGTCCGCGCCAGAGCGGCAAGACCACGTTGGCACGCTCGGCGTTCCCCGCAATGCCCTATGTCAATCTCGAAGCGCCGGACATCCGTCGGCTGGCACAGGCCGACCCGCGCGGCTTTCTCGCGCGCTTTCCGTCCGGCGTACTGCTCGACGAGTTTCAACGCGCGCCCGAGCTGGTTTCGTACATTCAGGTGCTCACTGACGAAGACCCCCGCGCGGGACGCTTCGTATTGACCGGCAGCCAGCAGTTCGAGGTGATGAGCAAGGTGAGCCAGTCGCTTGCCGGGCGCGCCGGCCTGATCCGGCTGCTGCCGTTCTCG
>JAYTDE010000275.1:0-3099 GCA_043736195.1 Burkholderiales bacterium
CGTCGCCAAGGCGGGCGCGGCGCGCGCTGGCAAGGCGGTTCCGCCCTGCGTGATGGCATTGATCGAAGGCGAGACCGCGACGATGGATGCCGTGCGCGATTTGCTGCAATGGAACGCGACGCGTCAGGACCCCGCCTGGCTTGACGACCCGGATTCCATCACTTGGCTTACCCCGGTGCCGCCAAGATCCCTCATCAGCGCCGGGCGCAACTTCGGCCGCCACAAGCTGGAATCGACCAAAGGCAACCCGGCCACCGGGCCTAAGCTGCACAGCGATTTCCCTACCGGCTTCGTCAAGCTCGGCCGCACCCTGGTACCGCACAAGGCCCAGGTCAAGCGGCCGAAGGATGTGCTGCACATGGATTACGAGGTGGAGATCGCGCTGGTCATCGGCAGCCACATCGACGCCGACAGCGATGGCGATCCGGCGCGCGCGATCTTCGGCTATACGATCTTCAACGATCTGTCGGCGCGTGAATGGCAGATCAAGGAGATGCACAACAACCTCTTGATGCTGGGCAAGAACTTCCCCGGCTTCGGGCCGCTCGGCCCCTATATCCTGACCGCCGACGAAGTCGCCGACCCGCGCGCCATGGTGCTGTGGCTGAAGGTCAACGGCGAGATGCGCCAATACTCCGATTGCCGCGACCTGATTTTCGACTTCAAGGACATGGTGGCGTTCTGGTCGCGCATCGGACTGGTACCCGGTGACATCATCACCACCGGCACACCGGAAGGTGTGGCGCTGCACCACAAGCCCGACCCGATGGAGTGGTACCTGAAGCCGGGTGATCGGGTGGAGGCGGGCGTGGACGGGATTGGGGTGCTGGAGACCTGGATCGTCTAGACCGCGTGCACCTGATCCAAACGGCGCAGGCGGGCCGCCTGGCGACCCATCCTGGCGCCACCGTCTTTGAATACCTCGTGCAAGAACAGGCTGCGATTCGGTATAAAGCGTCACCGACAGGCAAATCCGGAAGGGTGGATCAGGCAGCGATGACACCAGCGAAAAGCTCGCACCCTCGCTTGATCGTGCTGCTGAAACCAGCACGCAGGTGTCAAGTACGATGCATTCAGGGCCGCAATTGCGCGCGCACCTCGCCACCCTTGTTGGCTTCGGTGTGCACGTTCACATATAGGTTGCCCTCCCTGTAGGCCGCGTACTGGGCTTCGGTCAATATCGCGCCTGATGGCACCAGCCATTGACTGCCGCTTTTTTCCAGCGTGATGATGACCGGACCGTTTTGGCCGGCCGCGGCCTGGTGGATATGCGCCATGGTGCCGTCCAGGCCCGTCACCATGACTTTGCCGCTGATTGAACGATCGATGCCCACTTCGATCATGCCCATGCCCGAAGCCTGGGTTACGACCGGCGGCACTTCGCTGGCGCCGGTCAGGCTCAAGTGCATGCTGTGGTCCATGCCGCCGCGCATCCCTTGGCTGGCGCCATGATTCATGCCCTGGTGGCTGCCGGCACATCCGGCCAGCATTGCCAGGGATGCTGCGATGCCGATACTGACTAGGCGGGTCTTGCCTGATGATGGGTGCATGGTGGTTCTCCGTTGGGTGCGGTGACTTGCCACACCGAGCCGATGCAGGGAGCCACTGAGCGGAAGTCTCTGGGAAACCTGCGGGCTTATCCGTACGCTGCCGCGCATACCTGCAGCTTGCTTCGCCGGCCTCGCGCAGCGGAGTAGCGCTACCGCCGCGCAATCGAATCCGGCAGCGCCATTGCCATGGAAAACGTTCGCTGGCGCACCGATTCGAAGGCCTGAACCGGCTAGCTTGCCAAGCTTGTTGGCGCGGCGCGCCGACTGGTCACCACATGAACCAATACATGAGCCCCTATCGTCACCACGTCTCTGGCTTCTTTGCCCGCTATCAGGATGCCGAAAGCGTGCATCGCACCCTGTTTGCGCGCGGTATTCCGGCCAACCGCCTGCAACTGCTGGGCGCGGGAACACCGCCGCCATCTGCGCTGCCGCAGACCGACAGCAATCGCGTACTCGATGACATCCTGACCAAGGGCGCAATCGGCACCGCGGTCGGCACCGGCGTCGGCGCGCTTGCCGAACTGGCGTTGGTGGCGGCGAATGTCAGTCTGTTCGTCGCCAGCCCGCTGATCGCGCCGCTGGTTTTACTTGGCTGGGGTGCCAGTCTTGGCGGCTTCATTGGCGCGACAGCGGGCGCCGGCAGCGATGTCGGTACCCGCAATGGCAAGTTCCCGGCCCTGGTGCATGACGCCATCGCGAGCGGGCAGACCGTGCTTATCGCCGCGACCCATAGTGAAGAGGAAACCGCGTTCGCGCTGAAAATCATCATGGCCGCCAGTGGTGACTTCGACGATCAGGTCAAGACCTGACTGTCGGCAAAGAGGTGCTGGCACGGGCGCCCGCCGGCTGCGGGAATTTTGTCGGCTCCGGCACTGACAATTCGGCTTTGCATTGTGAAGGCCCATGCCACATCACCTGTAACGCGCATCCACCAGATCGATTTCGTGCACCAGCTTGCGCGAGGTCTCGTCGGAAATCCTCGACTGCCGCGCCAGGCTGAATATCTCCTCGCGCTCGGCATGCATGCCGGCCATGCGCATCTCGCGCTCGACCTGATCCACCTGGCGCAGGCGCGCCGCCTGGCGACCGCTGCTGGCGCCACCATCGAGCCGGCGCTGATACAGCGCGATCACGCGCGCTGCCGCCTGGGTCCGGATGTCGGCATCCGGCGACTGCGGCGGCAACTCGCGCTCAGCTTTTTCGATGGCCACAATCGCCGCGGCCGCGGCGTCGTGGCGCGCCATGGCTTCGTCCTTGCGTTCGGCGGATTCTTCCGGCAGCTCAAGTCCCTTCAGAATCGGCGGCAATCCGATACTGGCCATCACCAGCGACAACAGGATCACCGCACTGGCCAGGAATACCGTCAGTTCGCGCTCCGGAAACGCCGTGCCGTCCGGCATCAGCAGTGGCAGCGTCATCACTCCGGCCAGCGTGATCGCCCCGCGCACGCCGGACAACGAGACCGCGAGAACGACTCGCCAGTGCGGCCCGGTCAGGTGCCCGCCACGCTGCTGCACCTTGAACAGCGTCAGCCGCAGGGAAGCCC
>JAYTDE010000276.1:0-4479 GCA_043736195.1 Burkholderiales bacterium
TGCATCGGGCAGTCGGCGCTGTGGTTCACGCGCGCGCAGGCATGGCGCGAATGCCTGGCTCTTTGCACGGGCGCGCTGTGTGCATGGTTGGTGCGAGGACGGCCCTCACTTCAGAGCCGCCGAAGCCAGGTCAAGGTTCGTTTTGTGCTGTTGCCAGCCGGGCCCGGCACCCTGCGGCCGGTAGGCGGCGATCGCCTCCAGGATTTCATCGATGATGAGGTCCGGGCGGCTGACGCCGCAGTGCGTACGCCCGAAACCTTCAAGACCCTGGCGCGACGGCCAGGCTTTCGATCGTGCCAGCCGCAGGGCCAGCGTATCGCGTGCGATATAACATGTGGTGCTGACCTGGTCGAACATCGGCGAGAGCGCGCAATCCTCGCTTGACGGGTCGGTGTACAACAGTCCGAAATTTTTCAGATGCGCATCGCCATTGCGTACCGCGACTGCGAATACCAGCGAGGCGAAGTAGCGCCTGAGCGATTCCGCCACCAACAGCGGCGTGCAGTTGTTGCGGATGGTGGCGGCGATGATTTCGTAGGAGCCTTCGTACTTGTCGTCGTTGACCCGGCCCTGCAGCGCCACCATATCCTCGAAACCCAGATAGCTGCCGTCGACGCTGATGTCGAAGCGTTCGATGGCCAGGCGCCGGCGGTCGGCGGAAAGGTGGAACGGCGGCACGGTCAGGAGGGAAGGACAGCTTCTCGCGATCGACAGGCAGTGGTATTCGTTTTCCGCGAGATGCGGATACGCGGCGCTGTCGACCTTGACGATCAACTGCCGCCCACGCAGGGTGGCGCGCTCGCCGATACTGGTGGCGACACCCGGTTCGGGCAGCGCATCGGCTACGCGCACCACCACTTTCGGTTGCACGCCCGCGATGGAGGTCGAGATAAGGTACTTGTCGCACAAGTATTCGAACAGGTCGCGCGAGCCCTGATCGGCAAGGATTTCGGCCAGGCTTTCGAAAGCGCCCTGCGATTTGCGCAGGCCATCGGGTTTGTCGCGCGCTACGCGGATGCGTCCGATCGCGTTGTCGCCCGAAAATGCCAGCAGGGCCATGTCGTCGATGCGCATGATTTTGCCGAAACGCGCGCGGATGTGTTCCTTGAGAAAGCCCTCCGGCAAGAAGGTCTGGAACACCGGCAGCATCGGCGTGGTTTTCCAGGAGGCCGCGCGTGGCGGCATGGAAAGCGAGATCGCGCGCTCGGGACGCACTGGATCAACGCTGCCGATGTCATAGGTGAAGACATGCTGGCCGTCCTTGACCAGCGTTCCGGCGTAACCCTGGCTGGTGGCTACGTGCATGGAGCGCACGCGATCGGTCATGCGGAAGACGCAAGCCGCGTGGTCGTGCCGTCGTCGTCGCTGCGCTCTTCGTCGTACAGCGATTCAAGTTCTTCAAGTGTCGGTCGCCGACGTTTGAGGTCACTGAGCGCGAGGCCAAGCCCCAGCGCACGCGCGGCCTTCTCGAAGGTGCCGATGCGCACCGCCGGATCGCCGTGTTCCAGGCGCGTTAGCGTTCTGCGTGGAATGCCGGTCGCTTGGGCGAACGCCGCCTGGCTGAGACCGTGCCGTTCCCTGTGCTCGCGGATCGTTTTACCGAGTTCAGATAAAAACATGCGCCAAATATGGCGTAAAATAGTCGCTATGTCAATCTATGAGCCAAATATGGCTCAATCATCACCTTCGGTCTCCAGCCCCTGATGCCATTTGAAGTCCGCCACGGCAATCCCGGCCGCGATTGCATGCCTGACTTCGGCGTCGAAGGCGGCGTCGATCATCGGATTGACGCCGCGCGCGCCGGCCACCACCGCCTGCGCCCAAGCGAAATAGCGGTGCTTGCGGGTTAAAGGCCAGGCCGGCGGGCTGTGCTGGATCGAGCGCAGGTTGGCGGTCTTGTCGGCGATCTTCAGCACCCGCGCGCGCGCCGAGATGCGCGCGGCGTGTTGCACCTGTGCCAGCTTGCGCTCGTCTTTCGGAATCTTCTTGTCGTCGGTGACTTCCATCACCAGGCCGGCGACATCGTCGCCGAAGGCGGCGGCAAGTTCAGCCGCCGTCACGCCCTGGTCTTCGACGCAGTCATGCAGCAGGGCGGCGATCACCAGGTTGGCATCGTTGCCGCCGGTGGCCTCGGCCACCAGGTGGGCGACTTCGGCGAGATGATTGACATAGGGTTCGCCGTGCTCACCCTTGCGGCGTTGATGCACATGCTTGCGGCAGGCGAATTCGAGAGCGCGCGTGATGCGGCTGATGTCGCTGCTCATTTCGCACCTCGCACGGGTGCGCCATGCGCAGCGCCGCAGTCCCGCCGCGTCGCGCATGCCTGCCGGGCGCATGGCACCTTTCCCGGCCCGGTGCGGCGAAGCCGGCCGGTCATCGCTTTCTCGCGGGTCTTCATGCGGCCTTCGCGTGATCGGCCTGGTGCAACGCAGCCCACACCCGCGCCGGGGTGAACGGCAGGTCCATGGCCGTGACTCCGCGCGCCGACAGCGCATCGAGAATGGCGCTGCTTGCAGCCGAAAGGGATCCGGTGACCCCGGATTCGCCGGCGCCCTTGACGCCCAGCGGATTGGTGCGGCAGGGCACGACATGATGGCCGATGTGAATGGCCGGCAGGATGCCGGCACGCGGCATCGGGTAGTCCATGAACGAGGCGTTCAACAACTGGCCGCCAGCGTCATGGTGCAGTTGCTCGCCCAGCACCTGGCCCAGGCCTTGCGCGACGCCGCCGATGATCTGGCCTTCGACGATGGATTGGTCGAGAATCACGCCGACATCGTCGACCGCCGCATAACGCACCACGCGGGTGTTGCCGGTGTCAGGGTCGATCTCCACCTCGCACACGTGGCAGCCATTCGGAAAGCTCATCGCCGGCGAGGTGAATTTGGCCAGGTTGCTCAATTCCGCGGGCACATCCGGCGGCAGTTTTCCCGCCATGCGCAGGCGGCGCGTGAGCTCGAGAATCGGAATGCCGCGGTCGGTGCCGACGATGCGGAATTCGCCGTTGGCGAACGCGATGTCCTTGAGCCCGGCCTCCAGCAGATGCGCGGCGATCGCGGTGCCGCGGCGGATCGCCTCGTCGCAGGCTAAGGTGGTGGCGCTGCCCACCATCATCATCGAGCGCGAGGCCACGGTAGCGACGATGCCCGGCGCCTGGTCGCTGTCGCCGGCCACCAGGCGGATCTTGCCGACCTCGATGCCGAGGTGCCGCGCCACCATGCGCGGGTAGGTCGCCAGATGACCCTGACCCAGCGCCTGCGCGCCGGTATGAATGCTGACCATGCCATCGTCCGAGAACTGCAGGCGTGCCGGTTCCTCGAGGATGCCGCCGGCGACTTCCAGAAAGCAGCAGATGCCGATGCCGCGCAACAAGCCGGCGCGCGCGGCGCTGGCGCGGCGTGCGGCGAAGCCGCTCCAGTCGGCCAGTTCCAGTGCTTGGCTAAGCACCTGCGAAAACTCGCCGCTGTCGTACACCTGGCCGTTGGGGGCGCTGTAGGGCATGGCCTCCGCCGGGATCAGGTTGCGGCGGCGCATCTCCGCGCGGTCGACGTCGAACTTCACGCTGGCGCGATCGAGCAGCCGTTCCAGCAGATAGATCGCCTCGGGGCGGCCGGCGCCGCGATACGGCCCGAGCGGCGCGGTATGGGTGAACACCATGCGCGAGCGCATGTGGATCGAGGGAATCCGGTACACCGAGGAGAGGCAGTTCTTGGTGTTGTTGGTGGCCACAATGCCGATATAGGCGGTGGTGTAGGCGCCAACGCCGACCGCGGCATCGGCGCGCACGCCCAGAATCCGGCCCGCGCGGTCGAACGCCATGCTTGCCTTGAGCTTCGAGTCGCGGCCGCGGGTGTCACCCAGAAAGCATTCGGTGCGGGTGGCGGTCCACTTGACCGGCCGTCCGACCGCGCGGGCGGCGAACAGCAGTGCCGCGTATTCCGGATAGGCCTGTACCTTGGCACCGAAGCCGCCGCCGACGTCCGGGGTGATCACCCGCAGCTTGTCGGGGGCGATGCGTAACACGCTTTCTGCGAGCAGCTTGCGCACCACCATCACACCCTGGGTACTGGCGATCAGGGTGTAGCGTCCCTCGGCCGCATCCCACTGCGCAAGCGCCGCGCGCGGCTCGAGCGTGCAGGCGGTCAGGGGCGGATCATCCAGTTCGACCGCTTCAACATGAAAAGCCGCGGCGAATGCGGCCTGCGAAGCCGCGGCGTCGCCATCTTCCCAATCGAGCGCCACATTGCCCGGCAGCGCCGGCCAAACGCTGGGTGCGCCGGCTGCCAGGGCGGCCTCAATATTGCTGGCGACCGGCTGGGCATCGAGATCGACCGTCACCAGGCCGGCAGCGTCGATCGCGATCTGCAGGCTGTCGGCGATCACCAGCGCCACTGCCTCGCCGACATGGTGAACGGTGCCGTAGGCGAGCGGCGGAATACCGGCCTGGAACATCGGCTTGCCGTCGCGGCCGTTGAAGAT
>JAYTDE010000277.1:0-6145 GCA_043736195.1 Burkholderiales bacterium
GTTCGAGAACGCACTTGATCTGGCAGCCCGCATCGACGCCCCCGACCTGGATGTGCATGCCGACGATATCCTGGTGCTCAAGAACATCGGTCCCAAGGGCGCGCCCGGCATGCCGGAAGCCGGGTATCTGCCGATCCCCCTCAAGCTGGCGCGCGCCGGGGTCAAGGACATGGTGCGCATCTCCGATGGGCGCATGAGCGGTACCGCCTTCGGCACCATCGTGCTGCACGTGATTCCGGAAGCGGCGATCGGCGGCCCGCTGGCCTATGTGCAAAACGGCGACCGGATACGCCTGTCGGTGGCCAAACGCGAGCTGTCGCTCCTGGTATCGGCCGCAGAGCTTGAGCGGCGTGCGCAGGCAAACCCGGTCGCAGTACCGACCGCTGCGCGCGGCTATCACAAGCTGTTTCTCGACACCGTGACCCAGGCCGACCGTGGCGCCGATTTTGATTTTTTGCGTGATCCGGTGACCCGCGGCTCGGTCCCCGGCACACGCTAGAACCGGGCGCGCTTTCGCATGCGGGTTGCCGCGACGACGCTGACGACAGGCGCTGGCGAACGGCACGCCTTCAATGGCGTGCTTGCCGGCGGTGTGAAGGAAACATGATGCGCAGCAAACTGTTTGTGCCGGCCTCGCGGCCGGAGCTGTTTTCCAAGGCACTGGCAAGCGACGCTGACGCCCTGTCGTTCGATCTCGAAGACGCGGTGCACGAGTCGCGCAAGGAAGAAGCGCGGCGCTTGCTGGCCGACTTTTTGTGCTCGCCGGCGGCCGCGGCCAGCGGCAAGACCATCATCGTGCGCGTCAATCCGGCCGCCTCCAGCCATTTCGCCGCCGATCTTGACGCTGTTCTGCGGGCGCGCGTCGACCTCGTCAATCTGCCCAAGCCGCAATCGCCGGAGGAGGTTCGCGACGCCATCGCGGCGATCGAAAGCATTGAGCGCGCGCGCGGCCTGCCTGCCAGGGCGGGCCTCCTGATCAACATCGAATCCCCGCTGGCGCTGCGCATCGCGTTTCAACTTGCCGGCGCGCATGCGCGTGTGGCCGGGCTGCAACTTGGGCTGGGAGACCTGTTCGAGCCGCTGGCGATCGTGCGCGGCGACGTGGCGGCGGTGCATGCGGCGATGTTCGCCACCCGCATGGCTGCGGGCGAAGCTGGCGTCTTCGCCTACGACGCCGCGTTCGCCGACATAGCCGATATGGACGGGTTTCGCGCCGAGGCTCGGCGCGCACGCGACCTTGGATTTCTGGGGAAAAGCTGCATTCATCCAAGCCAGATCGCCGTCGCCAACGACGTGTTTTGCCCCACTGCCGCCGAGATCGCCCATGCGCAGAAAGTGGTCGAGGCTGTTGTCGCGGCCGAGGTCAAGGGCTTGGGCGCGTATGTGGTTGACGGCAGGATGGTCGACGGCCCGTTCCTGACGCGCGCCGCCGCAGTGGTAGCCGAGGCGCGACGCCTGGGCTTGGTCGCGTGACCCGAGGCACGATGCGCGTCGTCGCCGCCGCTTTTGCCGGCTGCGTAAGCGCGCGCGCCCGGTGGCAGGTCGCCGGCCTGCTGCTGGCAGCGATGGTCGCCGGCACGGCGTCGGCGCAGGACGCCTACCCGACGCGCGCCCTGACCATTGTCGTGCCCTATCCGCCGGGTGGTTCGAACGACGTATTCGCGCGCCGCGTCGCCCGCTCTCTGGGTGAGGCGCTCAGGCAGGCAGTGATCATCGATAACCGGCCGGGTGCCAGCGGCAATATCGGCACCGCGCTGGTGGCCAAGGCGGCGCCTGACGGTTACACCCTGGTGGCGGTGTCGTCGAGCATGGTGACCAACGCAGCGGTGCAGTCGAATCTGCCCTTCGATGCGATCAAGAGTTTTCAGCCGGTAGCGATGCTGGCGCGCGGACCGTTCATAGCTGCCGTGTCGAACGATGTTCCGGTGCGCGATCCGGCCGAATTGCTGGCCTGGCTCAAAGCCAGTCCGGGCCGCTTCAACTACGCCTCGTCGGGCCTGGGCAGCAGCAACCAGTTCGCCACCGAGATGTTCAAGGCCGCCTCGCGGACTTTCGTTGTGCACGTGCCGTACCGCGGCATGGGCCCGGCGGTCACCGACCTGGTCAGCGGTCAGGTGCAGCTACTCCTGGCCAGCGGCCCTTCGCTGTTGCCGCAGATTCGCGCCGGCCGCATACGTGCGGTCGGCATCACCAGCGCGCGCCCAAGCCCGATCGCCCCCGAACTGCAGCCCCTGGCCAGCGTGGTGCCGGGCTACGAGTTCGAATTGTGGTGGGGCTTCCTGGCGCCGGCGGGCACACCGGTTGCGATCGTCGAACGCCTCAATGCGGAGGTCAATCGCAGCTTGAGCGCGCCTGCGATGCTCCAGTTCATGCTCACCGAAGGCGCATTGCCGGCCCCGCAAAGCGCGGCGCAGTTCGCGGCCGTCATTGCCGAGGATATTCCGCGCTGGCAAAAGTTGGCGCGCCAACAGTCGATCAGTGCGGAGTAGGCATGAGCGAAGCCGCGAGCGCCAAGGCATCAAACCCGCCAGCATCGGCACAGCCCCTGGCGCCACGTGCCGGACCGGCGGGGCCGCTCTCCGGGGTGCGCGTGCTCGATCTCTCGGCCTATATCGCCGGCCCGTACGGCTGCTCGCTTTTGGCCGACCAGGGGGCGGAGGTGATCAAGATCGAGCCGCCAGCGGGCGACAACCTGCGCAAGTACCCGTCGACGCTCGAGGCGGAAAGCCGAGCCTTCCTGGGCGTCAATCGCAGCAAGCTGGGCGTGATGCTTGACTTGAAGCAAGCCGATGACCTGCAAACGCTGCTGGCGCTGGTGCGCAGCGCCGACGTGCTGGTGCACAATTTTCGCCCCAGCGTGCCGGCGCGCCTGGGCATCAGCTACGAGCAATTGCGTGGCGCCAATCCGCGCCTGATCTACTGCGCGGTCAGCGGCTATGGCGAGACCGGGCCGCTGGCGGAAAAGGCCGGCTACGACCAGGTGCTGCAGAGCATGACCGGCATGAGCGCGATGCAGGGCAAGGCGGGCGGACCGCCTGAGGTTATCTACGGTTCTGTGGTCGACTATTACGCTTCGGCGCTGGTGGCCGCCGGCGTTGCCTCCGCGCTGTATGAGCGCGCGCACAGTGGGATCGGGCAATTCGTCGGCATTTCGCTGCTGCGCGCCGCGCTCACCATGCAGTCGGCGCGGCTGGTGTGGGCTGAGGGCGAGCCGCGCGAATTGAGCCGCGACATGCGCTCCGGTGGGGTTACCGGGATTCATCCGACGCGTGCCGGCTACCTCTACATCTCCGCCAACACGCCGCATTTCTGGCGCGCCCTGTGCGCAAAAACCGGCCTGGACGACCTGGCTGCGAATGCGCGCTATGACTCGGTGAAAAAGCGTGCGCTGCACGTGCAGGACATCGTGCCGCGCCTGCATGCGGCCTTGCAGGCGCGCTCGGCGCTGGAGTGGGAGGCCTGGTTCGCCGAGGAAGTGCCGTGTGCGGCGGCGCGTACAGTGGAAGACATGTTCGACCATCCGCAGGTACAGGCCGGTGGCATGATCGGCGTATTCGAACATCCGGTGGTCGGCAGTTATCGCGGCTTCACCCGCGCGATCGATTTCGGCCGCACGCCGGGCCCGGTGCCTTTTGCGGCGCCGACTTTGGGTCAGCATACCGAGTTGGTGCGAGCCGCAGCGCTGCGCGACACGGCACCTGCGTCCAAATGAACTTGCCGGCAAGTTGTGGGGGTGCCCAGCCCGCGTACACCGGTTTTTGCCCTTTGATCTCGTATTGAGAGGAACCGAGTGATCGAATCGATCCGGCAGGGCGTGCGCATCCCGCCCGACGTGCGCGCAGTCCTGTTCGATCTGGACGGCACCCTGCTGCATACCGCGCCCGACCTGATCGCGGCGGCCAATGCCGCGCTGGTCGAATGCGGCTTGCCGCGCATTGAGGGTGCCTTGATCGAGGGTTTCGTCGGCCGCGGCGTGGAAGAACTGGTGCGTCGCTGCCTGCGTCATCTGCGGCGCGCCGATGATGACGCAGAATTCGCGCAGCTGCATGCGGCCTACCTGCGTCACTACGAAGCGGGCAACGGTGTTCACGCGACTTTCTATCCAGGTGTGCTTGCAGGGCTTGTGGCGATGCGCGCCATGGGCCTGGCCTTGGGTATTTGCACCAACAAGCCGACGCGCTTCACGATGCCACTGTTGGATCGGTGCAACATGACGCAGACCTTCAGCGTCATCGTCTGTGGCGACACCACCGAGCGCAAGAAGCCCGACCCGGACATGATCGAGTATGCGGCAAAGCATTGGCACACAAATGTTTCCAATCTGCTGATGATCGGTGACTCGGGCAATGACACGCAGGCCGCGCGCGCCGCCGGCTGCGCGGTGTGGGTGGTGCCCTACGGTTACAACGAGGGACGGCCGGTGCGGGAGCTCGATTGCGATGGTATAGTTTCTACTCTGGAAGAAGCGGCACTGTACCTGCGTCGCTGAGATCGGTGCAAACAGCGGAAACTTATCCCAAGTGAATAACCTGAACCTGAAACAAGTGTGGAGCGTCGCTCCGGGAGCCTGGCCCTGGCGTAGCTAGCGCCAGTGCGCGCCGCTTGCGCGGCGCACCCGTCTTACGATGCTTTTCGGCGTCGGCAGCCCTTGTAGCAGCCCCAGGATTTCAGGTGTCTTATGTCGCAAAATTCCTTATCCGCGCGGGGCGTCATCCCGCGTGACCAGTTCAACGCCTTGCGCCAGCAGGGTTACAACCGTATTCCGCTGGTGTTGGAGACCTTCGCCGATCTCGATACGCCGCTGTCGATCTACCTGAAGCTGGCCGACGCGCCCTACACCTACCTGCTCGAATCGGTGGTCGGCGGCGAGCGCTTTGGCCGCTATTCCTTCATCGGCCTGCCGTGCAGCACGCGCATCGTCGCGCGCCAGGGGCAGAACGGCGGCGAAGTCTCGGTGATGAACGGCGAGGCGGTTGTCGAACATCATGCCGACACCAACCCGATCGACTTCGTGCGCGCCTACCTTACGCGCTTCAAGGTGGCACCACTCGAAGGCCTGCCGCGCTTCACCGGCGGCCTGGTGGGCGCCTTCGGCTACGACTGCGTTCGCTACGTCGAGCCGCGGCTGGATCGGTTTGTGCGCGAGCGCGAAAAGAAGCACGGCGAAAAGCCCGACACCATCGGTGCGCCCGACATCGTGCTGCTGCAGAGCGAGGAAGTGGCGATCGTCGACAACCTGGCCGGCAAGCTGTTTCTGGTGGTGTATGTCGACCCGCGCAATCCGCAAAGCTACGACTACGGCCGCGAGCGCTTGAAGACCCTGCTGGAACGCCTGCGCCAGCCATTGCGGGTGCCGGACCACGGACCCTCGGCGCCGGATGTGGCACGCTCGAATATCGGTGAAGCCACCTTCCTGGCCGGCGTGGCGAAGTGCAAGCAGTACATCGTCGACGGCGATTGCATGCAGGTGCAGATCGGCCAGCGCCTGACGCGCGAATTCACCTCGCCACCGATCGCGTTGTACCGCGCGCTGCGCACCCTGAACCCTTCCCCCTACATGTTTTTCTTCAACCTGCGCGACCTGCATATCGTCAGCGCCTCGCCTGAGATTCTGGTGCGGGTGGAACCTGACGAGGGCGCAGCCGGGGGCGGCAAGCGCGTCACCATCCGCCCGCTGGCCGGCACGCGACGGCGCGGCAAGACGCCGGAAGAAGACAAGCAACTGGCCGACGAGTTGCTGGCAGACCCCAAGGAGCGCGCCGAGCACGTGATGCTGATCGACCTGGCGCGCAACGATATCGGGCGGATTGCGAAAATCGGCAGCGTCAAGGTCACCGAAACCATGGTGATCGAGCGTTACTCGCATGTGATGCACATCGTGTCATCGGTCGAAGGCCGACTGAACGATGGATTGGACGCCCTTGATGTGTTCAAGGCATCCTTCCCGGCCGGCACCCTGTCGGGCGCACCCAAGGTGCGCGCGATGGAAATCATCGAGGAGATCGAGCCGGTCAAGCGCGGCCTGTACGGCGGCGCCGCCGGCTACATCGGCTTTCATGGCGACATGGATGTGGCCATCACCATTCGCACCGGCATCATCAAGGACGGCCGGCTGCATGTTCAGGCGGCCGCCGGCATCGTCGCC
>JAYTDE010000278.1:0-2385 GCA_043736195.1 Burkholderiales bacterium
TCGCGGGAAGCCTTGCAGGAATCACTTGAAATGCGGCCGTGATTGGCGGCTATTGGAAGCTTCGTTTGCGGGCAGCAGCGCTATTGTGTGCCATGCCAATTTGCGAGTGCGAGCGGGTTTGGCCGTCATTGACGGTGGGCGACTGCTGGCCAGTTGGTTGGGATGTGACAAATTTTGTCACATGAGTGACGCAAAACTGCCGCCAGCTATGCCATTGGAATATATTTAGTGCTTTATTTTCAATGATTTATGTTGTGGCATGCATCTTGTATGTAGTTAACCGCCAAACACGGCATTTCCATTTTCCGACAGGAGAGCTTCAATATGAATATAGTGCAGCTACAGAAGGGTTTTACCCTGATCGAACTGATGATCGTCGTTGCGATTATCGGTATCTTGGCGGCCGTTGCGCTGCCTGCGTATCAGGACTACACGGTGCGTGCCCGCGTTTCAGAACTGATTTTGGCGGGTAGTTCGTATCGCACGGCGATTTCGGAGAAGTTCCAGACCGACAACGACGTCACCACCGCAGGTTCGGGCCTCACCTTCAATACCGTTGGCAAGATCTCCGGCGGCGGCGTGACGACGGCGGGCGTTATCACCATTCAAGGCAACACCCTGGGCACGTCGATCGGTCAGGCTGTGTCGATCACCATCACGCCGACCTACAACACTGGCACTGGCACCATCACCTGGGCCTGCCTCGGAACGCCTTCGAAGTACATGCCTGCTACCTGCCGTTAAGCGTAGCTGGAATGCGCAAAAGGCCCCTCGCGAGAGGGGTTTTTTGTTGGTGCTGTCGCAGCGCAGCATCACTGCAAGCGCTTGCGAAGTCGGTTCGGCAAGTTCCTGGACAAGCTGCTGGCCGAAACGACGGCTCGTGCCGCAAGTTGAATTGAAGGGCCTTTTTCCCCTGGGTATTCGCTTCCCGGAGGTTTTTTCAAGCGTTTTACTGATCGGTTGTTTCAAGGCGTGCTCAAGAATCTGTATCGACAGCTCACGCGTTCGGAAGTGGCGCAGCCGCATTCTTCACTCGATGTTGCGCGCGCCGCTGAACTGATTCGTGCGGGCGACACCGAAGCTGCACGTGCCGCACTCGCGGGCTGCCTGCGCGCAGATCCGCCGGATGCCCAGGCCCTGCATATGGCCGGGCTGATCGAATTGAGCGCTCAGCAGCCCGCAGCGGCCGCTGCGATCCTCGCCCGTGCGGTGGCAAGCGACCCGACCGATCCGATCGTTCGTGCAAATCTCGGGCTGGCGCTGTGGCGTTGCGGGAAACTGGAGCAGGCGCGCGACCAACTCGAGAACGCGGTGCGTGACGCACCGACGCTCATCGCGCCGACACTGAATTTGAAGGATGTCCATCTCGCCCTCGGTGACCCGCTGCGTGCGCATCAGGTCCTGCTCAACGCGCTGGCACATGGCGACGCGCTGGCACATGGCGACGCGCTGGCACATGGCGACGCGCTGGCACGTGGCGACGCACTGGCACATGGCGACGCGCTGGCACGTGGCGACGCGCTGGCACGTGGCGACGCACTGGAGCGGATCGACGCGGCGGGCTTGTGGCTGGCCTTGGCCGGCCTCGAGCCGTTTTTTCCGCAGATCGACGGGCCGGCCTGCTTGCAGCGGGCGGCTGCGCTTGATCCGGATTCGACGACGATCCCGATCCTTGGTTACATGGCGTACGCACGCCGTTGCGACTGGCGTTTTCCGATTGCAAGGCTGGTGGAATTTCTCGAACAGGACGCAGCCGGCATGCTGCCGCTTGCCACCCCGCTGCTGGCGCCAGCGGTGGCCGACTGTGTGCCGGTCTCGCGTCGCGCGCGCTTCGCCGTGGCGCGCCGCAGTGGCGCGATGTTCACGCAACGGGTGGTGCCGCTGGCACCGCTGCTGAATCGTAGTCGGCTGCGTGGCGAACCGGGGCGGATCCGGCTCGGTTATCTGTCGGCCGATTTCCATACGCACCCGACCATGCACCTGCTGCGCGGCGTGCTCGCCAGCCACGACCGTAGCCGCTTCGAGCTGTTCGCCTACTCCCTGGGTCTGGATGACGGCAGCGATTTCCGCGACCAGGTGAAGGCCCTGTTCGATCAGTTTGCCGACCTTGCCTGCCACGCCCCGCTGACAACGGCGCAGCGCATCATCGACGACGACATCGATATCCTGATCGACCTCAACGGCTACGCCGGTGCCGGCCGGCCGGAAATCGCCGCGTTGCGGCCGGCGCCGATACAGGTCAGCTTTGTCGGCTATCCGGGCACGATGGCCGCGCCGTTCATCGACTACCTGATCGCCGATCCGGTCCTGGTGCGACCGGGCGACCTGCCCTGGTACTCCGAACATGTTGTCTATTTGCCGTATTGCTATCAGCCAACCGACAAC
>JAYTDE010000279.1:0-2333 GCA_043736195.1 Burkholderiales bacterium
TGATCGTGGGCGCGGCCCTGGCCGAGCTGTGCGGCGCGCGGGAAGACGCCGGCGTTCGGCATGCGAATGACAGGCTGCGTGGACGCGCACTATTTGTGCTCGACTTCGAAGCCGATGTTTACCTGGTCGCGGCCAGCGACGGCCAATTGTTTTTTGTGCCGCACGATGCGCCGGGTCTCACGCGGCGTGCCTTGATCAGTATTGACCGCACCCGCCGCGTCGGCGAGTTGTTATTTGATGATGTCAGCGCCGAACGCCTGCCCGACAGTGGTGATAAACGCGTGGCCCACACACTTATCGCCCATGGTCGCGTGATGCACGCCGCCGATACCCTGGGCGCGGCCCAAGCCATGCTCGAACAGGCGGTCGCCTACGCCGGAACCCGGCAACAATTTGGACGCGTCATTGCATCCTTTCAGGCGGTCAAACATATGTGTGCCGAAATGGCAGCCGCGCTTGAACCGAGTCGCGCGCTGGTGTGGTACGCCGCCCATGCCCTTAGTGTTGATGCCGCAGATGGGCCGCTTCACGCCTGTCATGCCAAGGCCCATCTTGCCGAAGTCGGCACTTTTATCGCCCGCACCGCGACCGAAGTACACGGCGGCATGGGCTTCACCGATCTGCTCGGCTTGCACTATTGGTTTAAACGCATCGGACTTAATCGCCAATTGCTCGGCAGCCCCGAGCGCGCCCGACAGGAGGCGGCAGCGCTGCAGGGGCTGGGCCAATAATTTGTGCGGGCATAAATCCGCACACTCGGCGCATAGGAACCGAGTGTGCGTCACGACCACGCGCCGACGCGCGGCCGCAAATCAAGCCCCCTGATCACCCAGCTCGAAACGATCAAGGTTCATGACCTTGTGCCAGGCCGCTACAAAATCCCGCACGAATTTTCCCTCGGCACCTTTACTTGCATACACTTCCGCGAGCGCGCGCAGCTGGGAGTTGGAACCGAAGATAAGGTCCACGCGTGTTGCACTCCACTTGATTGCGCCACTCGAACGATCGCGCCCGTCAAATAGATCGGCGCTCTCAGTGGTGGGGGTCCAGACCGTGCCCATGTCGAGCAGGTTCACAAAGAAGTCATTGCTGAGGATGCCTGGCCGCGAGGTCAAGAGGCCATGGGCGGCACCACCAACGTTGACGCCCAACACGCGCAGGCCGCCAATGAGTACCGTCATCTGGCTCGCCGTCAGGGTCAGCAAATGCGCCCGATCGAGCAGCAGCTCCTCAGCTGCCACGCGGGCAGGACCCTGCTGATAGTTGCGGAAACCATCGGCCCGCGGCTCAAGCACGGCAAAAGACGCAACGTCGGTCTGTGCCTCGTCAGCATCGCTGCGACCAGGAGAAAAAGGCACTTCGATGCTCTGTCCTGCCGCTTGGGCGGCACACTCAAGCGCCGCACAACCACCGAGCACGATGAGGTCAGCGAGCGAAACCACCTTGCCTGCGCTTTGCGCACGATTAAAAGCGTGCGCAATACCTTCAAGGGTGCTCAGCACCTTGGCCAGTTGGGCCGGCTGGTTGACCGGCCAATCCTTCTGCGGTGCCAGGCGGATGCGCGCGCCATTGGCACCTCCGCGTTTGTCCGAACCGCGAAACGTCGAAGCCGATGCCCATGCGCTAGAGACCAGTTCAGCGATCGAGAGGCCCGCAGCGAGGATCTGGGTTTTAAGTGTCGCGATATCCTTGGCATCGATCAGCGGATGGCTGACGGCTGGTAGCGGGTCCTGCCAGATCAGCACTTCGCTTGGCACTTCGGCGCCGAGGTAACGTGAGCGCGGGCCCATGTCACGATGGGTAAGCTTGAACCAGGCGCGTGCAAAGGCTTCAGCAAAAGCCTGCGGGTCCTGGTGGAAGCGCCGCGATATTGTTGCGTAGGCGGGATCGAAGCACAGCGCCAGATCGGCCGTTGTCATCATCGGTGTATGCGTCTTCGACGGATCATGAGCGTCGGGGATCATGTCCTTTGCAGCCACGTTTTTAGCCTGCCATTGCCAGGCCCCTGCCGGGCTCTTCACCAGTTCCCACTCGTAAGCAAAGAGCGTGTCGAAATAACCCGAGTCCCAGGTAGTGGGATGGGGTTTCCACGCACCTTCGATGCCACTGGTGGTGGTAAAAACGCCCTTGCCGCTGCCCAAACTGTTTTTCCAACCCAGGCCCATTTCTTCGAGCGTTGCACGTTCGGGCTCAGGCCCGACCAAGGCGGGATCACCGGCACCATGGGCTTTGCCGAAGGTATGGCCTCCGGCCACAAGTGCGACGGTTTCTTCGTCATCCATGGCCATACGTGCGAAGGTTTCGCGAATATCGTGGGCCGATGCACGTGGATC
>JAYTDE010000280.1:0-2248 GCA_043736195.1 Burkholderiales bacterium
TTGGTGAGAAAGCGCTCGAAATGCTCATGAATGAAGAAAAACTGGAAAAACTCCGGGTTTTCAATCGAGACCCAGACGAACCAGGGGGCTGTCACCAGCAACAAGGTGGCCAAGCCTTTGCCCAGGTGCAGGCGGCGCCACAGGGCCCAATCGCGGGTCCAGGCGGTGTAGATGATCAGGGAAGCGAAGGGCAATGCGGCGCCGATCAGGCCTTTGGAAAGTACCGCCAGGCCCAGCGCGGCCCAGGCGCCAAGCATCCAGTTGCGTTCGCCGCGAGTCGCTTCCGGTTCACGCTGCGCCAGCATCAGCGCGAACAGGCCCGCAGTCAGAAAAAACGTGACGCCCATGTCGAGTGTGTTGATATGGCCGATCAGTGCGTACAAAAGACTGCTGGCGGTGATCGCGGCTGCCATGATGCCGGCGTTGCGACCCCATAGTCGCGCACCGACGAAGCCGGTAAAGAGTATGCCCAGGAATCCGGTGAGCGCTGGCCACAGGCGCGCGGTCCAGTGATGTTCGCCGAAGATCGTGTAGGCCAGGGCGGTGCCCCAGTACTGCAGCGCGGGCTTCTCGAAATACTTGAAATCGTTCAGGCGCGGAGTCACCCAATCGCCGCTGGCAACCATTTCGCGCGGAATCTCCGCGTAGCGCCCTTCGTCAGGGCGCACCAGTTTGCGAACTTCAAGATTGGCAAACCACACCAGGGCCAGCGCGGCAATCAAGAGCCAGAGTCCGCGCTTGCTCAGCATGATTCGACGATCAGGGCCGCGGCGACACTGCGGCCCTCGCCGGAAAGTATGTTGTAGGTACGGCAGGCCGCGCCGGTATCCATGACTTCAAGCCCGATGCGTCGCGACAACAATCGGCTGGTCAGGCGTGGATGCGGGAAGCGCAGGCTACGACCGGTGCCGAGCAGCACTATTTCCACGCCAAGCGTGGCCAGCGCCTCGAAGTCGGCTTCGGTCAGGTCTTCGAGTGCGCGCACCGGCCAGTTGTCGACCAGGCGTTCACGCAGCACGATCAAGGAAGAGGGATGACGGGTCTGGTTGACCTGCACATATTGCGGGTCGAAGGCAGTGATGAAATTCATCGTGCCCGGGCGTTCGAGATGCAGTTTCACGGTGTGGTGGGCGCGGCGCACAGGTTTCAGCGCACCTGCGGCTTAGAGCGGGCGGGTGACACCGGGGGCGCATTTTGTGGATGATTTCGTGAGGGAAGCGGGCACGGCCATGCATTGTTGCGGTGCAGCGCCGGGTAACGTAGAATTATATCTTTTATGCCTGTCACGGCGCGCGACGGGATGTCGCCGGATTCGCCGGTAGCGCCGTCAGCAATCCGCCGCGTTCCGGCCCGAGGCTGCCATGAGAGAGTTTTCGCGCATCAAGCGTTTGCCGCCCTATGTATTCAACATCACGGCCGAGTTGAAAATGGCCGCGCGGCGCCGTGGTGAAGACATCATCGACCTGTCGATGGGCAATCCGGACGGCGCAACGCCGCAACATATTGTCGACAAGCTGGTCGAGGCCTCGCAGCGGCCGGATACGCACGGGTATTCGGTATCCAAGGGTATCCCGCGCCTGCGCCGGGCCATTACCGATTGGTACAAGAACCGCTACAACGTCCTGTTCGACCCCGATACCGAGGCGATTGTCACCATCGGTTCGAAAGAGGGGCTGGCGCATTTGATGCTGGCCACCCTGGATCGCGGCGATACCGTGCTGGTGCCCAACCCCAGCTATCCGATCCATATTTACGGCGCTGTGATCGCCGGCGCCGACATCCGCAGTGTGCGCATGACGCCCGACGTCGATTTCTTCGCCGAGTTGCAGGAAACCATACGCGGCTGCATTCCCAAGCCCAAGATGATGATTCTGGGGTTTCCTTCCAATCCGACCGCACAGTGCGTCGACCTGGAATTTTTCGAGCGCGTGATCGCGCTGGCCAAGCAGCATGACATCCTGGTGGTGCATGACCTTGCCTATGCCGACATCACCTTCGACGGCTACCGCGCGCCTTCCATCATGGAGGTGCCCGGCGCGCGCGATATCGCGGTCGAATTTTTCACCATGTCAAAAAGCTACAACATGGCCGGCTGGCGCATCGGCTTCATGGTCGGCAACTCGGAACTGGTCAACGCGCTGGCACGCATCAAGAGCTATCACGACTATGGCAGCTTCACGCCGGTGCAGGTGGCTTCGATCGCAGCACTCGAAGGCCCGCAGGATGCGGTCAAGGAAATCTGCGCGCA
>JAYTDE010000281.1:0-2756 GCA_043736195.1 Burkholderiales bacterium
CGGCGCCAACCTCATCAACAGCGGCATCGGCTGGCATGAGGCGCGGGTGCCGACGATTGCCACCAGCGTGCCGCGCGCCGCGTTCGCCTGGCTCACCAAAAAGATGAAGGCCGAGTTCGCCGCCGCCGGCATCAGCGTGCCGCTCATCACCTCCAACCGCATCAATACGCCCGAGGTAGCCGAAGCGCTGCTCGCCGACGGCTGCGCCGACATGGTGTCGATGGCGCGCCCGCTATTGGCCGACCCGGACTTCGTGAAAAAAGCGGCGGCAGGCAAGGCGCAGTCCATCAACACCTGCATCGCCTGCAACCAGGCCTGCCTCGACCACATCTTCAAGAACCGCTTGACCAGCTGCCTGGTGAACCCGCGCGCCTGCCATGAAACCGAACTGCTGTATCGCCCGGCGAGCACGGCCAAACGCATTGCCGTGGTCGGCGCCGGACCAGCCGGCATCACCGCGGCGACAGTCGCCGCCGAGCGCGGCCACGAAGTGCACCTGTTTGACGCGGCAGAGCAGATCGGCGGGCAGCTCAACATGGCCAAGGTGATCCCGGGCAAGGAAGAGTTCCACGAGATGCTGCGCTACATGGCCTGGCACATCGGCGACACCGGCGTGCACCTGCATCTCGGGCAGCGCGTGGCGGCGGCCGACCTGCAGGGCTTTGACGAGATCGTGATTGCCACCGGCGTGCTGCCGCGCGACCCGCATATTCCGGGACAGGACCATCCGAAGGTGCTCAGCTACATTGACGTATTGCGCCATGGCAAGCCGGTCGGTGCAACGGTGGCGGTGATCGGTGCCGGCGGTATCGGCTTTGATGTGGCGGAATTCCTGGTGCACCACGGCACCTCGACCACGCTGGACGCCGACGCCTGGCGCCGTGAATGGGGGGTGACCGACCCGGCATTGGCACGCGGCGGGCTGGCACCTGAAGGCATTGCGCCGACCCCGCCGGCACGCAGGGTCATGCTGCTGCAACGCAAGGCCGGCACGCTCGGTCGCGGCCTGGGCAAGACCACCGGCTGGATTCATCGCGCCAGCTTGAAGATGAAGCAAGTCGAAATGATCGGCGCGGTCAACTACGAACGCATCGGCGACCAAGGCCTGCTGGTATCGCACGGCGAAAAGCGCGAAAGCCCGGAATGGCTGTCCTGCGACACGATCGTGTTGTGCGCCGGCCAGATGCCCTTGCGTGAACTGGCCGACGCGTTCGGCGCGCAGGGTCGCAAGGTGCATGTGATCGGCGGCGCGCTGGAAGCAGGCGAACTCGACGCCAAGCGCGCCATCGACCAGGCGGCGCGCCTGGCGGCGCGCTTGTGAAGCTTCGGCGCCGCGGCCTGCTCTCGCACTTCGCATCACCCCTGCCCGATATCCAACACCAACCAGAGGAAAACACAATGCGCAAGATTGACAGACGACAGTTGCTCGGCGTTCTGGCCGGCGCAGTTGCGTCGACGCTGCAGCCGATCAGTGTCAAGGCACAATCGACGCCGGCCTGGCCGGTGAACACCGTCAAGCTGATGGCACCGGTCCCGGCCGGCGGCGGGGTCGATGTGCTGTGCCGGCGCATTGCCGACCGCATGGGCGCGCATCTGGGCGTCAACGTTGTCGTCGAGAACAAGGCAGGTGCCGGTGGCCTGGTCGGCACACAGGCATTGGCCGCCGCGCCGGCGGATGGCTCGAACATCGGCTACCTGCATGCCGGCCACCTGACCCTGCAGGCGATGGGCGCGAAGATCGACCTGACGCGTGATTTCGTGCCCCTGGCCGGTCGCTTCTCGACCTCGCAGTTCGTCATCGCGGTCAACACCGAGTCGCCCTACAAGACCCTGCCCGACCTGATACGCGCGATCCAGGCGCAACCGGGCAAGCTCAATTTCGGTTCCGGCGGCATCGGCACACCCGGCCACATGACCTTCGAATCGCTGCGCCTGCGCGTGCCGGGTCTCAATGCGGTCTACGTGCCGTACAAGGGCGCGATCGAGGCCGTCAACGCGGTGGCGGCGAAGAACCTGGATTTCGTTTCCGGCCTGATGTCGGCGGTGTTGACGCAGGTGCGCGCCGGCCGCCTGCGCGCGCTGGCGGTGAGCGGCAGCGCGCGCTCCCAGCTCCTGCCGGAGGTGCCGACGATCGCCGAATCCGGCTACCCGGGCTTCAGCCTGGTGAGCTGGGGCGGCATCTACGCACCGCCGAACTTGCCGCCACCTTGCGCGGCGTGCTCGCACGCATCGCCACCGAGCCCGAGTTCAAGGCATTCATGGTCTCGCAGGGGTCGGAGCCAAGCCCGGCGGAGACACCCGAGGCATTTGCCACCTATTACCAGGCGGCGCTGGTGCGCGAAACAGAGCTGGTCAACAAGCTGGGCCTGAAAATGCCGTGAGTGCGCCTGCCCGAACGGCCTGCGCGATCGGGTCATGCCGCTGTGCCGGCACCGGTTGTTTGGATACTGGATTGCATGATCAGGCGGCCTGGCTTAAGGGCATGAGCCCGACGGGCTTCCTGGGGAGTTGGGAAGCTCAACTTTTTGAGACGCCAATGGGCATTGTATCGATCGACGAATTCGGCAACGGCACGGCGCACCTCCTCGATGTTGCGGACCACGTCGCACGGGCGCCTTGAAGCACGCCGTGTTCATCATGCCGGCTTCGCAGAGCGCCGACATCCCGCGCCAATTTCAGCGCGCTTGGCGAAGCAGGCTGGCAATGCCACGTTTACATTGACCGGCCTGCCGAGCGGCCTCTTTCCTGTTTCAAGC
>JAYTDE010000282.1:0-3632 GCA_043736195.1 Burkholderiales bacterium
GTGTTGACGCCGATGATCGGGTAGGAGCCGTCGTGCTTCTTGTGCTCGTAGAACATCGACTGCTCCTGGATCTGGCCGCGCTGGTAGCCGGTTTCCATCGCGCCCAACACGCCGCCGCGCTCGGAGATCGCCTCGAACTCCTTCAACACCGCCTCCTCCACCAGGTCGGTGAGCTCTTCGATGATGAACGAGCCCTGGTTGGGGTTTTCGTTCTTGCCGATGCCCCATTCGCGGTTGATGATCAGCTGGATCGCCATGGCGCGCCGCACGCTTTCCTCGGTCGGTGTGGTGATCGCCTCGTCATAGGCGTTGGTGTGCAGGGAGTTGGTGTTGTCGTAGGTGGAGATCAGTGCCTGCAGGGTGGTGCGGATGTCGTTGAAGGCGATCTCCTGGGCGTGCAGGCTGCGGCCCGAGGTCTGCGAATGGAACTTGAGTTTCTGGCTGCGCTCGTTGCCGCCGTACTTGTTCTTGATCGTTACGGCCCAGATGCGGCGCGCGACACGGCCGATCACCGAGTATTCCGGGTCCATGCCGTAGGAGAAAAAGAACGACAGGTTGGGTGCGAAATCGTCGATATGCATGCCGCGCGCCAGATAGGCTTCGACGAAGGTGAAGCCGTTGGAGAGCGTGAAGGCCAGTTGCGACAGCGGGTTGGCGCCGGCTTCGGCGATGTGATAGCCGGAGATCGATACCGAGTAGAAATTGCGCACCTTGTGGCGCACGAAATATTCCTGGATGTCGCCCATCACCTTCAGGCTGAACTCGGTCGAGAAGATGCAGGTGTTCTGCCCCTGATCCTCTTTCAGGATGTCGGCCTGCACCGTGCCGCGCACGTTTTCCAGAACCCAGGCGCGGATTTTCGCGGCTTCATCCGCGGTCGGATCGCGGCCGTTGTCGGTCTTGAACTTGTCCAGATTCTGGTCGATCGCGGTGTTCATGAAAAACGCCAGGATGGTCGGCGCCGGGCCGTTGATGGTCATCGAAACACTGGTGTTGGGCGAGCACAGGTCGAAGCCGCCGTAGACCACCTTCATGTCGTCCAGCGTGGCGATCGACACGCCGGAGTTGCCGACCTTGCCGTAGATGTCGGGCCGCAGCGCCGGATCGTTGCCGTACAGGGTGACCGAGTCAAAGGCGGTCGACAGCCGCTTGGCCGGCATGTCCTTGGAGACGTGATGAAAGCGCCGGTTGGTGCGAAACGGATCACCTTCGCCGGCGAACATGCGGGTCGGATCCTCGTTCTCGCGCTTGAAGGCGAACACCCCGGCGGTGAAAGGGTAGGAGCCCGGCACGTTTTCCAGCATCAGCCAATTGAGCTGCTCGCCGTGGTCCTCGAAACGCGGCAAGGCCACCTTGCGCACCTTGGTACCGGAGAGCGAGGTGTAGGTGAGCGCGGTGCGGATTTCCTTGTCGCGGATCTTCACCACGTATTCGTCGCCGGCGTAGGCCTTTTGCATGTCCGGCCACTGCGCCAGCAGCTTTTTCGCCGCCCCGTCCTGCTTCGACTCACGATCGGCGACCAGGGCGTCGAGCGAGGCGACCTGCTCCTTGCATTCGGCCGCCAGCATGGCGGCTGCGCCCAGCAACTGCTGCCGCTCGCGCGCCAGGCGCGCCTGCGCGCGCACATGGGCGTGATAGCCGCGCACGGTGTCGGCGATCTCGGCTAAATAACGCACGCGCTGCGGCGGCACCACCGGGGTCTGGTTGCTCGAAGCCTTCACTTTCGCCTGCGGCAAGCGGCCCGCGCCGATCTGCAAACCGAGTTCCCGCAACTTCGGCAGCAGGCCCTGATACAGCGCGGTCACGCCATCGTCATTGAAGCGGCTTGCCATGGTGCCGTAGACCGGCATGTCATCCGGACTCGAACTCCAGGCCTCGCGATTGCGCTGATATTGCTTGCGCACATCGCGCAGCGCATCGGCGGCACCCTTGCGGTCGAATTTATTGATCGCCACGAAATCGGCGAAGTCGAGCATGTCGATCTTTTCCAGCTGCGAGGCGGCGCCGAATTCAGGCGTCATCACGTACAGGCTGGTGCCGACCAAGGGCACGATCGCCGCGTCGCCCTGGCCGATGCCCGAGGTCTCCACCAGGATCAGGTCGAATCCGGCTACCTTGCAGGCGGCGATCACGTCGGGCAATGCCTTGGAGATCTCGCTGCCGGCTTCACGGGTCGCCAGCGAGCGCATGAAAACATTGGGGTGGGCGATCGCATTCATGCGAATGCGGTCGCCCAGGAGGGCGCCGCCGGACTTGCGGCGCGACGGGTCGATCGAGATCACCGCCAGTTTCAGGGTCTCGTTGTGATCGAGCCTGAAGCGACGGATCAGTTCATCGGTGAGCGAGCTTTTCCCCGCGCCGCCGGTGCCGGTGATGCCCAGCGTCGGTGTTTTCACCTGGGCGGCGGCAGCAAGCAATTCCCGATGCAGGGCGGGATCGGCACGGCCATTCTCCAGCGCCGTGATCAGTTGCGCCAGGGCGCGGCGATTGGGTTGCGCCGGACCGCGAATCGCGTCAAGGCTTGCCGGCGCATAGGTCGAGAGATCGATGTCGCAGCGTCCAAGCATGTCCCAGATCATGCCGAGCAGGCCCATTTTCTGGCCATCCTCGGGGGAGTAGATGCGCGTCACGCCGTAGTCGTGCAGCTCCTTGATCTCGGCCGGCACGATCACCCCGCCGCCGCCGCCGAACACCTTGATGTGCGCGCCGCCACGCTCCCGCAGCAGGTCGATCATGTACTTGAAGTACTCGACATGGCCGCCCTGGTAGGACGACATGGCGATGCCCTGCGCATCCTCCTCAAGCGCGGTGGTCACCACATCGTCGACCGAGCGGTTGTGCCCCAGGTGGATCACCTCCGCGCCCTGGGCCTGCAGGATGCGCCGCATGATGTTGATGCTGGCATCGTGCCCGTCGAACAGGGAAGCCGCGGTGACAAAGCGCACCTTGTTGGCAAGCCTTAAGGATTCGAGCTGCTTGTGGACGGAAAGGTCGGTCATGGCGGGTTGTCTCTTGGTTGCTCGGTGCGCATCGCGTGTGCAGGACGCAAGACGATTGTATGCCCCGAAGGCCGCAGCCGTACGCGTTGGCGGGAAGTGCAAGACTACTTAACGTTTACGTAAACGTCAACCACGCAAATGCCTGCGGAACAGGCGCCCAGGGTGTGCACATTAATGTTGACGCGTCTTCAAAATAGGCATAGATTGCCCATCATGAATGCCAAGCCCTCCAATGTCCGAACACGCCATACGGGCCGCCCACGATCCAGCGCGTTGACCCGGCCGGAACAGTTGCGCCTGGCCAAGCAGTCGCAGCGCGACCGCGAACGACAATCCGGATTTGTCGAAGCGCGCCTGAAACTGCCAGGCGCCATCGCCCTGCGCCTCGCATTCGCGGCGCGTCAGGACGGCTTCGTGGCGTCTCTTGCCACCTTTCTGCAAGACGAAATCATCGAGATCGCGGGGTTCCCGCAATTGCACCTGCTGTGCTGGAACCGCCACACCAGGTTCATCACCGCAGCCGACGCCTGGAGTCTGTATGAGCGCAATCAGCGCTTCGTCGACCCGGCTACCATGATTGAGGAAGAGCGAAGCCTGCTGCATGCCCTGTCGCAACGCTTCGGTGGCGGGCTA
>JAYTDE010000283.1:0-2128 GCA_043736195.1 Burkholderiales bacterium
TACTGGAATTACAACTACACGCCCAAGCAGGCGCTGCGCCTGATCGAGACCTTTCACCGTTTCGCCGAGACCCACCTGAACAAGATGGGGGTGGCGCGCAGTGTCGCCGACGCGCGCAGGATAGTCGCCAACGGACGCATGGCGGTGTTCCTGGGCAGCGAATCCGGCTTCGACCATGAGGGCGATCACGATGTTCTGGCCGCGATGTACCGCCTGGGCATGCGCACCATCCAGTTTTCCACCCAGACCGGTTTCAACGCCTTTTCGGACAGCGCGCTGTCCATGCTGCAGGGCGGCCAGAAGCCGGACCACTACAACGGCATCAACCAGCGCGGCCGCGCGCTGGTGGCGCAGATGAACCAGCTCGGCATCCTGATCGACATCACGCACGGGACCGAAGCGGTGCACATGCAGCTGATCGAGGCCAGCCGCGCGCCGGTGGTCGCCAGCCATGACACGCTGGCGGCAGTGGCCGGCAGCGGCCTCTCCGATGCGGTCCTGAAAGCGCTGGCGAACAAGGGCGGTTTGGTCGGCATTCACGGCGGCGCCGCCGCGGTCGGCAAGCGCTACCGCAAATGGATGGCGGAAAACCCGGCCGCCGCGGCCAACGCCGGCAAGGCCGTGTTCGGCATGGTCGGCTACTCACCGACCTTCGACCGCGCGCATGGCGACCATGGCGAGTTCATCGAGCGCATGGACGAAGGCTTTCGCGAGCGCTGGAAAACGCTGGGGGAATGGAAAGAAGATCCGGCGGCGGAGCCGGTGTTGCCGTCTGCCGACGAATGGGCCGAGCAGGTGGACTACGTGATCAGGACCGTGGGTGCGGACCACGTCGCGATCGGACTCGACATGGTCGGCGGGCGCAGTTCGGTGCCGAAGAACGCCGGCGGTTATCCTGACCTGATGGCGGTGCTCAGGCGCATCACCACGCCGGCGAACGTGCGCAAGATCGCTGGCGAGAACTGGTTTCGCGTGCTGGGGCAGGCGAAGGCGGTATAGAGAACACTGATCTGGAGCGCGGCGTGGCGGCTAACCCTTGACCGCGCATTTCCCCATGCCCGCGATCCTGACGCAGCGCTCGTACGGATAGGGCGTCCGGTCGCGGAAGGCCTTGGTCTGCCTGAGCTTGGGCAATTCGTTGGAGCGCCACGCAACGCAGGGCGGGCAGTCGTCGCCGCCCATGTAGATGATGTGGATCCGCGGCGCATCGGCGGTCTGTGCGTTCACGCATCGTGATCTGTTAGCCTTTTGTCAACCGCTCGCTGCAGCATTACGCCCCGCACGACTACTACCCGCAGCGCCGCACAATGGTGCATGTCACCGTCGAAGGCGACATGCCGATTGGCGTTTCCGGCGTGTACACTCCCGGAGCGGTGGCGGGCAACGGGATGATCAATCCGTCGGGGCCACCGAAAAAGCCGCCGGTGCGCCAGTTCGAGCGGGTCGCATGACGCCTGCGTTAATTCGCGACAGAGACAGGATTCCGATGTCCGCCAGTCATTTTGTGCACATCCATGGCAATCCCGCGGCTGGCGAGCGCTTGATCGCCGCGGCCCAGGGGGCGCTACTCGTGGCCACAAGGCCGGGCGAAACGACGCTGCTGCACACGCCGATCACCCTGCCCGGCGACGATCCCTTGCCGGTGGATCAGGACGCCCGCCTGTTGCTGTGCCAGTTCGAGGGTGCCGACGCGGCTGCGCGCGCGGCCATGGTGGATGCCGCGGCCCGCGGCATCGCCGGCGTGAACGGTGTCACGCATCAGCTCATGCGGCGGGACACCAACGTCCCGGGCGGGCCCGAAGACCCGCTGGCACCAACCGAAGCGGTGTCGTGGATCGTGCAATACAACGGTCCGGCCGCAGATCCGGCGGCGTTCCATGCCTACTATCTGACGCATCACGTGCCAATCGTGTTGCGCATGCCGTGCGTACGCTCGCTCAATTGCTACTTTCCCGCTGTCTGTGTGGCGACTGCCGGGTTGCAAATGGTCGATCACCTGCAACTGATACAGGCCCTGTTCGACGACCTCGAAGGTCTGCTCGCGATGCGTCGTTCGGCGCAGCGCAAGGAAGGCTTGCAGGACTTCAAGAACTATCCCGCATTCGAAGGCCCGGTCACACACCAGGCC
>JAYTDE010000284.1:0-4330 GCA_043736195.1 Burkholderiales bacterium
CGCCGCTTCTGGCCGGCCGCGTGCTGGTGGTCGAGGACAACCCGGTCAATCGCGAGATCGCCACCACCATGCTGGAAAAAATGGGGTGCATCCACGAGATCGCCGAGAACGGGTGCCAGGCGCTGGAGATACTCGGCAACGCGGCTTTTGACGTGGTCCTGCTGGATTGCCAGATGCCCGAGATGGATGGTTACGAAACGGTGCGCCACATTCGCGCCGGCGGCGGCGCCTATGGCCCGCTGGCGGTGCGCAACGATATACCGGTGATCGCGCTGACCGCCAACGCCCTGACCGGTGATCGCGACAAGTGTCTGGCGGCCGGTTTCACCGACTATCTGTCGAAACCATTCGCCGAGAGCGAGTTGCGCGGCATCCTGTTCAACTGGCTGGTCGATAAACCCAATCCCTTCAGTGCCGCGCCGCGGCGCGACGATGCGCTGGTGCTGCCAATGGCGCGCACGGCCTTGCTCACGGTCTTGCCGGCGGACTACAAGCCGGCTTCGGCCGAGATCGCAAGCGCCGCCGCGCCCGTACCCGGACCTGGCATGGCCGCGGGGGACGCAGGAGGCGCAGTTCTCGACGCGCGGGTCGTAAGCTCGCTGCAAGCCATGGGCGAGAGCTCCCCCGGCTTGATTAAACGCCTGGTGGAGGCTTACGCAACGAGCGCGCCGGCGCTGATGGCCGACCTGCGTCGTGCCGCCGCAGCTGGCGAACTTGGCGCGGCGCGGCTGGCCGCGCACACCCTCAAGTCAAGCACTGCCAACCTGGGCGCCCTCGGCGTTTCCGCACTGTTCGCCAGTGTCGAGGCCGCCGCCAAGGCCGGGATGAGCCACGACGTAAGCGACCGCCTGAATACGGCGGAGGCGCAGTTGCAGCGCGTCCTCGGCGCACTCAAGTCACTCGATCACCCCACGGAGAAAATCCATGAAACCCCTGCCACCTTCGCATGAGCGCGTACTGCTGGTCGACGACGATCCAATCGCTCGCCTGCTCACCGCATCCATACTGACGCGGCATGGTTTCCAGGTCATTGAAGCCGCCAGCGGCGGTGAAGCGCTGGAGAAATTCAGCCAGGGGCCGGATTGCGTGCTGCTCGATGCGCTGATGCCCGGCATGGATGGCTTCGCCACCTGCCGCGCCCTGCGCCAGTCGCCTGGCGGCGCCCAGGTGCCGGTGCTGATGCTGACCGGGCTGGACGACGAGGAATCGGTCGCGCATGCCTATGAGGCCGGCGCCACCGACTTCTTTGTCAAGTCGACGCAATGGACCCTGCTGGTGCAACGCACGCGCTACCTGCTGCGCGCCGCGCGCATGCGCGGCGAGCTCGAAGCCAGTCGCGCCAAGCTGGCGCGGGCGCAGCGCATCGCCCGCCTGGGCACCTGGGAATGGGACTTGCGCAGCGGGCTCCTGGTAGGCTCGGAGTTGTGCCTGTCGATACTGGGTATCGCCGAAACCAATGTGTCGCTTTCGGTCAATGCCTTTCTGGCACTGGTGCATGACGACGACCGCATCGAGTTGACCACGGGCTTCGAACGCCTGATCCGGGAAGGCGGCAGCCTGCAAAGCGAAACCCGCCTGCAATCGGCCAACGGTGCGGTGAACTTCGTGCGTTTCGAAGCTGAAGTCGAATACGACAATGCCGGAGTCGCGACCCTGGTGAGTGGCACGGCACAGGACATCACGCAACGCCGCGAAGCGGAAGCGCAGATCCGCGCGCTGGCCGACTACGACAACCTGACCGGGCTGCACAACCGCCGCAGGTTCGGCGAGCGCTTCGGCGCGGCCATCGAGGCGGCGCGCAGGCGCCAGGCACCGCTGGCAGCCTTGTTCGTCGACCTTGACCGCTTCAAGCAGATCAACGACACCCAGGGCCACAGTGCGGGCGACGCCGTGCTGCGCGAAGTCGCCCTGCGACTGGGCGGCTGCGTTCGATCCGGCGAGGGCGAAGCCGACGTGGTGGCGCGCCTGGGGGGCGACGAATTCGCCGTGCTGCTCACCGAGGTGACGCACCCGCAACAGGTGCAGAACGTCGCCGAGCGGGTCCTGGCGGTGATGCGCAAGCCCTTCATGGTGGGCGGACGCGAGAATTTCATCAGTGCCTCGGTCGGTATCGCGCGCTTTCCGGAAGACGGCAACGATGTTGAAAGCCTGCTGCGCAACGCCGATGCGGCGATGTACTCGGTCAAGGCACAGGGCCGCAACGCCATCGCGGCGTACCGGCCGGAACTCAACCTGGTCGACCGCAAGCGCTGGGAGCTGGAACAGTCGCTGCACAAGGCGCTGGAGCAGGATGAACTCGTGCTGCACTACCAGCCGCAGGTCGACGTACGCAGCGGACGCGTACCCGGGGTGGAAGCGCTGATGCGCTGGAATCATGCCGGCCGCCTGATCGCACCTGGCGATTTCATCCCGATCGCCGAAGAGACCGGCCTGATCGTGCCCTTCGGCGAATGGGCGCTGGCCACCGCCGCCAGGCAGGCGGCGCGCTGGATGCGCGACGGTCTCGACCCGGTGCGCATCGCCGTCAACATTCCCGGTTCACATTTCCAGCGCCCGGGATTCGTCGAAATGGTGCGCAAGGTTCTCGAAGATGCCGCCCTGCCCGGCCACCTGATCGAACTGGAAATCACCGAAACCATGCTGATGACCGACATCGCAGCCACACTTGCCACGTTGAAGGCACTCAACGAACTCAATGTGCGCCTGTCGATCGATGATTTCGGTACCGGCTATTCCTCGCTGTCCTACCTGAAGCGCTTCGACATCGACCAGCTCAAGATCGACCGTTCATTCGTCAATGACTTGAAACCGGGCAGCGACAACGAGGCCATCACCGCGGCCATCATCGCCATGGCCAGTGCACTCAATCTCGAAGTCGTCGCCGAAGGGGTGGAAACCCGTGAGCAGATGCAACTGCTGCAAAAGCGCGGCTGCCCGCTGATGCAAGGCTACTATTTCAGCCGGCCGCTGCCGCTTGCCGACGTATCGGCACTGTTGTTCGATCTTCAGGCCAAGGGTCCGCCTGCGGAATGGAAGTCGAGCGAGGCGGCGCGGATCGTCAGCCTGGTGCCCGACCTGAGGGTCGCCCACGCAGCCTGACTGCGGGCGCGAGGCGAGCGCACGGCGAGCGCTGCTAGCCGAGGTAGTTGAACAGCGACAACTGCGCGATTCTGGCGAACGATTGCTGCGCCGCCTGGGTCGCGGTCTGCTGGCGCATCAGGCGGGTGGCTGCTTCGGTGTAATCGACGTCCTGCAGTTCCGAGAGCCGGCGCTGGTGTTCCAGCACCACCGCGCCCGACACGTTCCGGTGTGCCGAGATCTCGTTCATGCGCGAGCCGAACTCGGCACGCACGGTGAGTGCGCGGTTCATCGATTGATCGAGGCTGGCCAGCGCCGCGTTGACCTGGGTCTGGCGCAGCGCATCGTTGTTGCCCGAACGCAGCGCGGCAGTGGCGTCGGCGATGGTCTTGAACACGCTTTGATTGGTCGAGGGTGCAGCAGTGAAGCGATCGCCGTTGGCAGGCCCGCCGCTGATGCTTACCTGCATGCCGGCCACGGTGATCGACTGCCCGGCGGTAAATGCGTTACCACTCGATACACTCGCACCGGCGGTGACATCGAATACATCGTAAGTGGTGACGCCGCCGACTACATTGAAGGTCAATTCATAGGCGCGCCCAGTCAGCGCCGACGGGTTGGCGACACTGCCGGAGTCGATGCGCCCGGCGCCGCTGTTGGCGGGATTGGCAGCGGTGGCGAACACGCCGTTGCCGGTCTTGACGCGCATGAAGATATCGCTGCCGGAGGCCGACACGGCAAGGTTGCGCCCATTGGCGACCTCCAGCGTGCGGGCGCCGTCATCGCCCTGGTAGACAACGCCGCCGGCCGCGGCGACAAACGGCGTCGAGGTTTCCGAGAAGCCGGCAAACAGGTAGGCCCCGGTGCCGTCCTTCGAATTGGCCAGGGTCAGCAACTGGCCCAGCATGTTGTCGACGTCGGCGGCGAGCATGGCCCGCTCGCTACCGGAAAGCGTGCCGTTCTGCGCCTGCAGCAGCCGCTCCTGCACACTTTGCAAGACGTCGCCCACCGAACTCAAGGCCGATTCGCCGATCGCCAGGCGATTCGCCGCGGCCTCTTGATTGGCTTCGATCTGCTGGTTGCGCGCCAGCGATTGCGATACACGCAACGCGGTGGATGCCGCCGCCGGATCGTCGGCGGCGGAGAGAAGGCGGCGCTGCGAGGCCATTTGCTGCTGCGTGCGCAGCAGTTCGCCCTGCTGGGCCGCCAGCGCGCCTGCGCCCATTTCATACATCATCGGTGTGCTGATTCG
>JAYTDE010000285.1:0-8579 GCA_043736195.1 Burkholderiales bacterium
GATACACCGCAGACGGTCGAAACAGCGGGCAAGATCGAGGTCATGGAGTTCTTCTGGTACGGCTGCCCGCATTGCAACGCGTTCGAACCACCCTTGTCGGCCTGGATCAAGCGTCTACCGGACGATGTGGTGTTCCGGCGCCTGCCGGCGCAGTTCAACGCGCTCTGGGCACAGCATGCCAAGCTCTATTACGCGCTCGAAGCGGTGGGCGCGGTCGAGAGCTCGCACCGCAAATCGTTCGAGGCCATCCACGTCGGCGGCATGCAGTTGTCGCAGGAACCGGAAATGATCGACTGGGCCGCCAAAAACGGCATCGACCGCGACAGGTTCGCGCTCGCCCTGCGTTCCGACGCTGTCGCCGCCAAAATGGTCGCCGCACGCCAGGCGCTGATCGCCTACAAGATCGACGGCGTACCGGCGATGGCGGTCAACGGGCGCTTCCTCACCGCGCCATCGATCGCCGGCAGCCACGAACGCTGCCTGCAGGTGGTCGACTTTTTGGTCGAGCAGGAGCGCCGCGGCAAGCGCGTTTGAGCCTGCATGCGGGCCTTGAGGCACGCCCGCGATCATCGCTCGGGCGCGCCACGGCGGCGACGCCGGCACTTCGAAGCGCAGGCCGCCTACGGGCGGTCTTTCATCTTCTTGCCGCCAGCAACCAGCCCTCCTCACAGGTAGCCGCGCGACTTTTCGCAAGCTCCGCCGCCAGCAGTGCGGCGAACTGTGCATCATCCAAGCCAAACACGCTGCGATTGATCGCGGCCAATAGCGACAAGCGCGCCAGTCGCTCGCCCAGACTGGATAGCTCCAATCGGCCTTCGATCATCAGGAGGAAAGAAAGCGTGACCTTGGCGGCATTGCGCGCAATGCGCGCCGGATCGGCAATGAAGTAATCGAGCCTGCCGCGCGCACGCCCGAGTGCGCCGGCGACATCGCAAAACGGCGCGCCGTGCCCGGGAATCACAATGCGCGGTTGGAGCGCGGCAATGGCGTCGAGCGTGGCGCGTTGCGCTGCGAATACAGGCTCAGTCACGCTTGCGGGCGGCAGCGCCGCGAACAGGATGCCGAAACCATCCTTCCACAAGGCGTCGGCCGAGATCAGGATGCGTTCGCGCTCGCACCACAACATCAGCGAATGCATGTCATGCCCGGGCGATGCGATGGCGCGCCATTCGCAGTCGCCCAATGTGAGCAGATCACCCGCGCGCCAGGTGCCGTCGAAGCTGAAGCGATCGCATTGCTGACCCATGGGAGCCAGGTGCAAGGCCTGTTCGTCCCAGTCACGCACGAGGTCGGCGTCGCCTGCGGGAATGGCGATCCGCGCAGCCGGGTATGCATGTTTAAGCGCCGCGTTGCCGCCTATATGATCGGCATGGGCATGGGTGTTGAAAATGCGATCCAGCGGGCGCGACCCGATGGCATGCCGCACCAGGGCTACGGTCTGCGCGGCATGCAGAGAGTAACCGGTGTCAACGATATCGGTTCCCGTGTGCCCGCAAAACGCTATCGTGTTGGACGATACCCAGCCGCGCTCGATCACCCGCATCGATGGCGGTAAATCGAGCTGAAGGCTCAACTGCCGGTGTCGGCCGGGCCCAGGCGCACGCGCCGCTGGGCCAGTTGCCGCCACACCTCGCGCTTGAACGCTTCGCTCGCACCCGACCATGCGCCGATCTCGTCGATGCTGCGCAGGCAACCGGTGCAAAAAGCGCCGTCTTCACTCATGCGGCAGACACTGACGCAGGGTGAAGGTACGCGTGCGTTGGGCGGCCAGTCGAACGCATCGGTCATGCGCTCGCCCATGCAGCCTTGCCGCTGATCGGATAGCGGGGTCTCATGCGCGGGTCCCTCAGTAGCCACGTGCACGATCGATGATGCCGGCCACGGCCTGGCCACGCTCTATGCGCCTGATCTTGTCGGCGATTTGCCGCATGGCGTCGTCCGCCAGGGTCATGGCCGAGACGTGCGGCGTGACGGTAAGCTTCGGATGGCGCCACAGCGATGAATTCACCGCCAGCGGTTCCGGCGCAAACACATCGAGCGTGGCACCGGCCAGATGCCCGGCATCCAGCAGATCGATCAGGTCGGCTTCAACCAGGTGCGCGCCGCGCGCGATGTTGACAACGGCGGCGCCGCGCGGCAGGGCGGCGAGATTGCGGCGGTTGAGAATGCCGTGGGTGGCCGGCGTCAGGGGCAGCAGGCACACCAGCATGTCGGTGCCGGCAAGAAATGCCGCGAGCCCGGCATCGCCTGCGAAACAGGCGATGTCATCGATCGACTTGGGGGTGCGGCTCCAGCCTCGCACCGGGAAACCCAGGCGGCGCATGTACGCCGCGACCCGCGTGCCGAGCACACCCAGACCCATTACGCCGATGCTGAAACGCTCCCGCAGGCGCGGGGCAAGGCGCTCCCAATGGGCGGCCCGCTGCGCCCTTGCATAATCGTCAAAGCGACGCAGGTAGTTGAGCGCGCACCAGGCGACGTACTCTTCCATTTGTTGCGCCATGCCGGCATCGTCCAAGCGCACCAGCGGCACATCGAGCGGCAGGTTCGGGTCGCCAATCACCGCATCCGCCCCGGCGCCGATATTCAGAATCGCCTTCAGACCGGACTGCCCGGCGAAGAAGGCCGCAGGCGGCTTCCAGCACACGGCGTAGGTACACACCGGCGCGTGGTCGCGCGCCCATTGGTGGATCCGGCCTTCCGGCAGGGCGCGCTGCAAGGCCTCGACCCACGGCTGGGGGTCGGGCTCATCGGCGTAAAAAAGCACGTCCGGCATGACCTTACCTGGCCGCTTCGAAGTTCACCAGTTCCACACCTTCGGTCACCTGATCACCAGCGGCGAAACGAAACTCGCGCACCACACCGGCGGCGGGTGCGACGATGGTGTGTTCCATTTTCATCGCCTCCATCACCAACAAGGGGGCGCCCTTTTCCACTTTGGCACCGGGCGCGGCTACCAGAGCCAGCACCTTGCCCGACATCGGCGCGCGCAAATGGCCGTCGCCCGCAGTGGCATCATCGTCCGCGTCCGACAGCACGGCCTGGGGATCTGCGCACTCCAGATCAAAGCGGCGGCCCTGCAGGAAGACTGTGCATTTGATGCCATCGATCACCACGCCCGCGACAATGCGCTCGGCACCGCAGTTGATGGTGACGCGCCGCCCAATCGCGGTTCCGCTGGCCGGGCCACCGAAACCGTCGCACGTAAGCGTCACACCGGCGCGGCCGTATTCGATGCTTACCGCGTGCGTCGCGCTGCCTGCCTTGAACATGAGTGTGCGCGTGGCCGCAAGGTTCATGCGCCAGCCATCGCGCACTTCCCAAGGCGAGTCATTGCGCGGGCCGGTCGCCGGCAAGTCCCCTGCATGCAGCATGTATGCGGCGGCGATCAGCGCCTGCGGCGGCAGCGGCGCATCCTGCGGCAGCAACAGCGCCCGATTGCGCTCGATCAGGCCGGTATCGAGATCGCCCGAGGCGAACGCAGGCGAGTCGATCACCCTGCCCAGGAATTCGACGTTGGTCGAAAGGCCGGCGATTTCACATTCACGCAGCGCAGCCGCCATCCCGGCCAGGGCTCGCGCACGGTCTTCGCCCCAGACGATCAGCTTGGCGATCATCGGATCGTAATGCGGGCTGATGGTATCGCCACAGCGCACACCGGAGTCGATGCGCACCGCGCCGTGACCGTCATCCACCGGCATGCGCATGTGGGTGATGGTGCCGATCGACGGCAGAAAGTTTTTCGCCGGGTTCTCGGCGTAAATGCGCGCCTCGATCGCGTGCCCGCTGATCGCCAGTTCATCCTGCGTGAGCGGCAGGGGCTCGCCGGCCGCCACCCGCAGTTGCCACTCGACCAAGTCCAGCCCGGTGATTTCCTCGGTCACCGGATGCTCGACCTGCAGGCGGGTATTCATCTCCATGAAGAAGAAAGTGCCGTCCTGGTTGGCGATGAATTCAACCGTGCCCGCGCCCACATAACCCACGGCAAGAGCCGCATCGACCGCGGCCTTGCCCATCGCCGCACGGCGCTCATCGGTCATGCCCGGCGCCGGTGCTTCTTCCAGCACCTTCTGGTGCCGGCGTTGCACCGAGCAATCGCGCTCGAACAGGGAGACGCAGTTGCCGTGGGTATCGGCAAACACCTGAATCTCGATGTGGCGTGGCCGCGTCAGGTATTTCTCGATCAACACGGCGTCGTCGCCGAAGGAGGAGGTCGCCTCGCGCTTGCATGAACCCAGGGCGGCGGCGAAGTCGGCCGCTTTTTCGACCACCCGCATGCCCTTGCCGCCACCGCCGGCGGAAGCCTTGATCAACACCGGATAGCCGATCTTGCCAGCTTCGCGTGCCAGCAGATCGGCATCCTGGTCGCCACCGTGATAGCCGGGGGTGAGCGGCACGCCGGCTTTTTCCATCAACTGCTTGGATTCCGCCTTGAGGCCCATGGCGCGGATGGCCGACGGCGGCGGACCGATGAATACCAGCCCGGCCTCGGCGCAGGCGGCGGCAAAGTCCGCGTTCTCGGAAAGAAACCCGTAACCGGGATGGATCGCACAGGCGCCGGCCTTTTTCGCGATCTCGATGATCAGATCGCCGCGCAAATAGCTCTCGCGTGCCGGCGCCGGGCCCAGTCGATAGGCCTCATCGCAATCGGCGACATGCCTGGCATCGGCGTCGGCATCCGAATACACAGCAACAGTGCGGATGCCCAGGCCGTGCGCGGTCGCCGCGACGCGGCAGGCGATCTCGCCACGATTGGCGATCAGGATTTTCTTGAACATCACGCGCCGTCCAGTTTTAGTTCGGTGACCCACTTGGGCTTGCGCTTCTCAAGAAACGAGGCCACGCCCTCGCGGCCTTCGGCCGAGGCGCGCGCTTCGGCGATGCGTTTGGCAGTCTCGGCACGAATCGCCGGGGTTATGCGGGTGCCTCCTGCGAGCGCGATCAGCTTCTTGGATCCGGCCACCGCGCGTGCGCCAGCCACGACCAAGTGCCCCAGAATGTCATTGACGCGGCCATCGAGATCGCCGGCCAAGCACAATTCCTGCACGAACCCAATCCGATAGGCCTCGGCGGCATCAAAAGCTTCGGCGGTTAGAAAGTAACGGCTCGCCATGCGCTCGCCCATGGCGCGAATCACATAGGGTGAAATGGTTGCCGGAACCAGCCCCAGACGCACTTCGGACAGGCAGAACACCGCATCGGTCGACGCCACCGCGATGTCGCAGGCGGCAACCAGACCCATGCCACCGGCGTAGGCGTTGCCGTGCACCCGCGCGACTGTCGGCTTGGCCAAGCTGGCCAGGACCCACAGTGTCTCGGCCAGGCCGGCGGCGTCCTTGAGGTTTTGCGCCTTGCTGTAGGTGGCGGTCTTTTTCATCCAGTTGAGGTCGCCGCCGGCACAAAAAGACTTGCCGTGGCCCCCCAGCACGATTGCGCGCACGCCCGTGTCCTTTTCCAGGGTCTTGAGAACGGTTCTGAGTTCGCGCAACACGACATCATTGAGCGCGTTGTGGATCTCCGGCCGGTTCAGCCAGACGATGCCGACATGATTGCGAATTTCTACTTCCAGAGTGGTGATTTTTGGCATCTCGATATCCTGACCGCGGACTACATGCGGAATACGCCGAAGGTGGTCTTCTCGATCGGCGCATTCAGGGCCGCCGACATCGCCAGCCCCAGCACGCGGCGGGTATCCACCGGATCGATCACGCCGTCGTCCCACAGGCGCGCGCTGGCGTAATACGGGTGACCCTGGTGCTCGTATTGTTCGAGGATCGGCTTCTTGAAATCCGCTTCTTCCAGGTCACTCCAGACGCCACCACGGGCTTCGATGCCTTCGCGCTTGACGGTGGCCAATACCGAAGCCGCCTGCGGACCGCCCATGATGGAAATGCGCGCGTTGGGCCACATCCATAAAAATCGCGGGCTATAGGCGCGGCCGCACATGCCGTAGTTGCCGGCACCAAAACTGCCGCCGATGATCACGGTGAATTTCGGTACCTTTGCCGTAGCCACCGCGGTCACCAGCTTGGCGCCGTCGCGCGCGATGCCGCCCGACTCGTATTTCTTGCCGACCATGAAGCCGGTGATGTTCTGCAGGAACAGGAGCGGAATGCCGCGCTGTGCACACAATTCGATGAAGTGCGCGCCCTTCAATGCCGACTCCGAATACAGGATGCCGTTGTTGCCGATAATGCCGACCGGCATGCCGTAAATCCGCGCGAAGCCGGTCACCAGCGTTACGCCATAGCGCGCCTTGAATTCGTCGAGCTCGGAGCCATCGACGATACGCGCGATCACTTCCCGCACATCGTAGGGTTTGCGTGACTCGGCCGACACCACGCCGTATATCTCTTCGGCCGCGTAGAGCGGTGCGCGCGGGGCCGCGATTTCCAGTGCCGGGGCCTTGAGCCGATTCAGGTTGCCGACGATACGTCTGGCGATCGCCAGCGCGTGCGCGTCGTTTTTCGCCAGATGGTCGGCCACGCCGGACACCCGCGTATGCACGTCGCCACCGCCGAGCTCCTCGGCGCTCACCACCTCGCCGGTGGCCGCCTTGACAAGAGGCGGCCCGCCCAGAAAAATGGTGCCCTGGTTCTTCACGATGATGGTTTCGTCGCTCATCGCCGGCACATAGGCGCCGCCTGCGGTGCACGAGCCCATCACCACCGCGATCTGCGGAATGCCGCGCGCCGACAGGTTGGCCTGGTTGTAGAAAATCCGCCCGAAATGGTCGCGGTCGGGAAACACGTCCTCCTGGGTCGGCAGGTTGCCGCCGCCGGAATCGACTAAGTAAACGCAGGGCAGGTTGTTTTCGCCCGCGATTTCCTGCGCCCGCACATGCTTTTTCACCGTCATCGGAAAATAGGTGCCGCCCTTGACGGTGGCGTCATTGCACACGATCACGCATTCGCGGCCGGACACCCGGCCGATGCCGGTGATCACACCCGCGCCGGGCGCGGCGTTGTGATACATGTTGTGGGCGGCCAGTTGCGAGAACTCGAGGAAGGCGGTGCCGGGGTCGAGCAGTTGTTCGACCCGATCGCGCGGCAACAGTTTGCCGCGCCCGACATGCTTCTTGCGCGCATCCTCCGAGCCACCTTGCGCGACCTTCGCCACTTTGGCCTTGAGATCATCGACTGCGGTTTTCAGTGCGGCCGCGTTGGCCGCGTATTCAGGGCTGCGGGTGTTGATGGCGCTAGCGAGCGTTGCCATGGATCTCCTGTGGCCGCCGTGGACTGGCTGGCTTTACGTTTACGTAAGCGTCAATTGTAGCAACGCGCGCGTCGCGCCCGCCTCGCCACTTTCCCCGACTTGAGTTCAGGCTCGCTTGGCCGGCAATGAGCCGAGCACGGCGCCTCCCACGATGGCGCACATCGCCAGCAGTGCAAGCGGGCCCAGGTGTCCGGCCCCGGACAGCGCCAGCCAAAGCGTGGAAAGCAAAGGGGTCAAATAGGCGAGCGTGCCGATCACGCGCGGGTCACCGCGCTTCATCGCCGCATCCCAGGTATAGAAAGCCAGGCCCAGGGGTCCGATGCCGAGGGCCGCCAGCCAGAACCAGTCCTGCGCGGCAAAACGCGCCGCCGGTTCCCAGAGAAAGTGGCAAAGCAGCGAGAGACCGCCGGACAGCGCGCAAAAAGCGCCGACCGTGCCGGTCGGAAACGCCGACATGCGTCGTGTCAAGAGCGAGTAGGTGGCCCAGATCAAGGCCGACGCCAGCGCACATGCGTAGCCGAACAGGTAGCGCTCATCGATGTCGAACTTGCCGCCGGTGGCCAGCAAAAGCGCGCCGCCAAAGCCCAGCAGCGCGGCGCTCATGTGACGTACGGTGAGCCGCACGCCCGGCACGATCAAGGGCGCCAGCACCACGATCAACAGTGGCCACAGATAGTTGATGAGGTTGGCTTCGATCGGCGGCGCGCTGCGCAGCGCGACGAACAGGCACAAGTGAAACCCGAACAGGCCGTACACACCCAGGGCGAGCAGGCGCGGCGTCGCCGCGCGCCAGTCGGCGATGCGCGGCAGGCCGCAGATCGCACCGACCAGAAGGCTGGCGCCGACCAGCAGAAACGGTGGAATGTGGGCGAGCTTCAAGCTCAACCATGCGGCGGACGACCACAACAGGATCGATATCAGCGCGGATGCGGTGGGAGACAAGGTAAGCAGGGTCTCTACAAGCAGCCTGTGTCACTCGACGCAGCACAGAGCCGGTTAGTCACAAAAAAGTTCAGCTTTGCCAAACTGTGCGAGGAATTCAATGCGCAGAAGCCAGCGCGGGGACGATTGTGAATTCAGTGAGAGGCATGCGGCGGCGATGACGAAACCACCCATGCCAGTGAGGCGGTAGCGATAGGTATGAGCGACCTTCTTGATCAGCAGGCCAAGCAGGCGCAATCGCTTGAGTTGGCGCGACAAAGCCGAAGGGTGAAGTGTCAAGTAGGCTGCCAAGTTAGCGCGGCGCGAACCATGGATGTTGAACCATCGCGCCGCAGATGCGCAACAAGGCTTGCTCGGCCGAGTGGAAGAAATCGAGCGTCTTGAGACGAGACTCCTGGCTTGAGCACGGCTCCTGGCCCGAC
>JAYTDE010000286.1:0-2155 GCA_043736195.1 Burkholderiales bacterium
GCGGAGATGTGCTCGACCAAGGCGCTGCTCGGTGGTGATGGTGACGTGGTTGCCGACATCTACCGCAATCGCGTGTTGAAGCGCGGCCGTGGCGCCGAGGTTTGGGGCTGGAGTTCGGCTTACGGCGCGCCCAAGGGTGGCGGCCAGGCGCCTGCACCGGCAGCAGCCGCCAAATCCTAGAAAGGGATCGCATGCGAGCTTTCGAACGGGTGGTGGCAGGTTCCGTGGGCATGCTGCTGGCGGGTGCCCTTGCCGGATGTGGAGATCAGTCGCAATTGGGCCAGTCGACCACCTACAAGCAAGGCAAGTATCAAGGCAAGCCCGATACCCGTCCTTACGAGACGGGCCCCGGCGCTTACTCACAGGGCGCGCAATGGACTGCCGGCGACAAGACTGCCTGGGAAGCGGCCATCAAGCGCCGTCAGCAGGATCAGAACGAGTACGCCAAAGCCGAGTAGCCAGGAGACACGGCATGAATGATTCGACTTCGCGGGGCGCCCGGCGCTTCGCGCTTTGGGTGGTGACGTTTTGCTTGGCGCTTGCCGCCGGTGCCAGCGTGGCGCAAAACGAAGCGTTAAAGGGCGCGCAGACGTTTGATTCGGTGCTCAATCCGAACGCCGGCCAGCAAGCGCAGCGTCAACAGCAGCAGCCGGGCAACAATGCTCCGATGTGGCGTGATGTGCGTTCAGAAAAAGAGCATTTCACCTCCACGCGCGGGGTGGAAGCAGGCGTTCTGATGCAGTCCGGCGGCGAAACCTGGCGCCAGCAACGCAACAACCAGTTGATTCCCTTGGGCGGGCTTTTGCTCGCCGGTGCGCTCGGGGCATGCGCCCTGTTTTTCATGTGGCGCGGCACCATGCGTTTGAAGGAACCGCCTACCGGGCGCCGCATACAGCGCTTCAACGCCTTCGAGCGCAGCATGCACTGGACGGTGGCCATCACGTTCTCGATTCTTGCCTTGAGCGGCCTGGTGATGGCTTTTGGCAAGTTTGTGCTGCTGCCTGTTATCGGACATACCCTGTTTGCCTGGCTCACCATGCTGTGCAAGAACCTGCACAACTTCGTCGGCCCGGTGTTTTCGCTTGCTGTCATCGTGCTGTTTTTCACCTTTTTGCGCGACAACTGGCCGAAGATTCAGGACCTGATCTGGTTGCGCAAGTCAGGTGGCCTGTTTTCCGACCAGCATGTACCGTCCGGGCGCTTCAACGCCGGGGAAAAAATCTGGTTCTGGGTCGGCTTGCTGGGTTTGGGTGTGACCGTCAGCGCTTCCGGGCTGGTTCTGAACTTTCCCAATTTCGAGCAAGGCCGGGCGGTGATGCAACTGGCCAACATTGTTCACGTGATAGCCACCGTGCTCATGATGTGCATGGCGGCGGGGCACATCTACATGGGCACCGTCGGGGTTGAGGGGGCATTCAATGCCATGAAGACCGGCTACGTGGACGAAGCGTGGGCCAAGGAACATCACGAAGACTGGTACGACGAACACAAGCATGGCGCGCTTGTCGTGCCGGGCGCGTCAGGCGCTGGTCCGATTCCGGCCGGCGCGCCACAAGCCAGGGAGAAAAGCGCATGAAAGCCCGAATCGCAGTTGTTGTATTTGTGGCCTTCGCTGCACATGCCAGCGCAAAGTTGCCCCCGCCTCCTCCGGCCGATCCGGCCAAGGCCGAGGAAACCAAGGTCAAGGAAGCTGCAGCCAAGCTCAAAGGCGCGGAACTGCAGGCAAAGTACGAAGACAAGGCCGCCGCCAACTACGCGGCCAAGGCCAAAGCCGAAGGCAAGGAATTCAAGCCGGTGCTGGGCAGTGGCATTCAGCCACCGCCGCCGGTTGCCGCCGCGGCGCCTGCCACGCCCGCCCCGGTAGCGGCACCGGTAGCTGCAAAAAAGTAAGAGCGCCTGCGACCGCGCTCGCGCGTAGTGAATCGCCGCCCCAGCGCGGCGATTTCTTTGCTGCACCCACGTTCAAGCACACGGCTCGCAGCCGTGCATCGCGCAGTTGGTAGCGAGGCGGGTGCCGCACGCGGCAGCGAGGCGGGTGTTCCCAGGTAAGCCGGGGCGTTCAGCGCAGAAGCGAGTAGGCAAGGCCCAGGAGACCGGCCCCGGCGATCAGGGGAATCATTCCGACTTTCAGGCGGAACAAGGCGAGCGCCGATGC
>JAYTDE010000287.1:0-2703 GCA_043736195.1 Burkholderiales bacterium
GCGCGCGATGCGGCGCTCGACATGCGCCAGGATCGCGGCGACAAGCGGCCCCATCGGGATGATCACGCCGGCTTCGAATACGCAGTCAAATTCCTGCGAGTGGATACGGTAGCCGTTGACCAGCGCCGCCGATGGCGCCGGTAGCCACAGGTCACTGCCGAGCACGCTCGCTTCCGCCGAAACGCCCCAGCCAAGCGCTGCCTGCACTACTTCGACGCTGAATGGCGCGCGGTTGCCGGCGATGCCCACGCCCAGGGTATCGAGCAGAAAGGCCTTGGCGCGATCGATTGCCTGCGCCGGCAGATCCTCGTAGCGGGTGGCGGTTACGAGCCGGATCAGCTCGTCCATCGGGTTCGCGGTCGCGGGATGCATGCTTGGTGCCTGGTTGTGAAGAAGCGAAAGTTGGCGCTGTCACCCGGTGCACAGTGAGCACCGGTGAGGCGGTGTGGAAGGCGCGGAAATTCAGTCGATCTTGGCGCCGGAGGCCTTGACCACCCGCGCCCATTTCACCAACTCTGCCTTGTGGAAGGCGCTGAAATCCTCAGGCGTTCCGCCGCCGGGTTCGGCGCCCATGCCGATGATGCGATCGCGTATTTCCGGAATTGCCAGGCCCTTGTTGATTTCCGCGTTGGCGCGCGTGATGATCTCGCGCGGGGTGCCGGCCGGCGCCAGCATGGCGACCCAGGCGGTGGCATCGAAGCCGGGTACGCCACTTTCCGCGACCGTGGGAAGGTCGGCCACAGCCGCGCTGCGTTTGGAGCGCGAAACAGCCAAGGCGCGCAACTTTCCGTTCTTCACATGGGGCAGCGCGCCGATGATGGTTTCGAACATCACCGATACCTGACCGGCGATCAGGTCGGTGAGCGCGGGCGGGCCCCCGCGGTAGGGAATGTGCACCAGGTGCAGGCCGGTCGCGGTCTTGAACATTTCCATCATCAGATGATTGGTCAGCCCGCTGCCGCCCGAGGCGTAATCGATCTTGCCCGGACGCGTCTTGGCGTAGTCGATAAAGTCTTTCACCGTCTTGACCGGCAGGTTGGGATTGACCACCAGCATCTGCGGCACGTCGGCCATCATCACCACATGATTGAAGTCGCGGCTGATGTCGAATGGCAGCTTGGCGTATAGCGCGGGATTGATCGCCGCCGTGCCCGACGAACCCATCAGCAAGGTGTAGCCATCGGGCGCCGCACGCGCGGCCATTTCGAAAGCGATGTTGCCGGATGCGCCGGGGCGGTTTTCGACAAAAAACTGTTGCCCGGTCGCATCCGAAAGCCGTTGCGCGGCCATGCGCGCCAGCACGTCAGTGGCCTGGCCGGCCGGAAAGCCGACCAGTATCCGCACCGGCCGGTTGGGCCATGCCTGCGCCTGCGCCGCAGGCATGGCTGCTATCAAGCCGGCGCCGGCCAGCAGTAACTGAAGGGCCAAACTGGCCCGTTGGTGAAGTCGCATGGTGTCTCCGTTGAGGCCGGCCGCGCTGGCTGGTACGCCGCCGACGGGCTCGTGGCAGCTTGTTGTGGCTGCGTAGTTTGGCATCCGCAAGCACCGCGGTCAACCTTGGGCGATACCCTATACTTGTGCTATGTACGGACATATGGACCGGTGTCGATGAACCTTCCCGAGTATCCCGACTTTAGCTGGCCGAACGGCGCGCGGCTGGCGCTTTCGCTGGTGATCAATGTCGAAGAGGGCGCCGAGGCGAACGTTGCCGACGGTGACAAGTACCCTGAAGCGGTGGACGAATTGGGCATGATGGTGAAAAAGCCGGTGCGCAACTTCCCCAACGAAAGCAACTATCGCTACGGTCTGGTGGCGGGCGCGCCGCGTGTTTTGCGCCTGCTGGAGCAATCCGGGCTGGTCGCTACGTTCACGGCCTGCGCGCAGGCACTGGAGCGTGCGCCGCAACTGGCCGCGCGCATTGCCAGCGGTGGCCACGAGGCCTGCTCGCATGGCTACCGCTGGGCGCCGCAGTATCACTTGAGCTGTGATGACGAGCGCGCCTACATCCGGCGTGCGGTGACGTCGATCGAGCAAACCACCGGCAAGCGCCCGTATGGCTGGTTGTCGCGCTATCTCACCAGCGCCAACACGCGGCGCCTCCTGGTCGAGGAAGGCTTTCGCTACACCATGGACGATTTCAGCCACGACCGTCCTTTCTGGGACGAAACCCAGAGCGCGCCGCTGGTTGTGGTGCCCTATGCGCTGGATACGAATGACATGAAATTCTGGACCGATCCGGCCTACGCGCCGGAATCCTGGCTGCGCTATGCGATCGACACCTTCGACTGGCTGTACGACGAAGGCGGCGAGGCGCCGCGCATGATGTCGCTCGGTTTGCACCTGCGCATCATCGGGCGCCCGGGTCGCATGGCGGCGCTCGAACGCTTTATCGCGCATGTGGCCGCGCAGCAGAATGTATGGGTGGCGACGCGGCTGCAGATTGCCGAGCATTTCGCGCACTGCGTGCCACATGGCGCTGGCGCGGCGGCTGCATGATGCGGCGGCTGATTGGCGGTGGTGAGGGCGGGAGGCGTGCCGTGCCGCACCGGCAATTCTCGACGGTGTGGCGATGAGCCGACGTGTCGAGCCAATGGCAGTGCCGATCGCCACGCTCGATTTCAGTACTCTCTTGCGCGCCGGTGACGGCATCGTGATCGGGCAAATGGCGGGCGAACCGCTGGAGTTGTGCGAGCACCTGTTTGC
>JAYTDE010000288.1:0-3851 GCA_043736195.1 Burkholderiales bacterium
GAAATGCGCGGCCGCCTGCTGCTTGCCAAACGCGATACCGCTGGTGCGCGCAAGAGCTTCGAGCGCGCACTGGCGTTGAATCCGTCCTATTTTTCCGCCGTCGCCGGGCTGGCCGCACTCGACCTGAACGACAAGAAGCCGGCCGATGCCGTCAAGCGCTTCGAGGTTCTGCTTGCCGCCGATCCAAAAAACGTGCAGGCCCAGCTGGCGCTGGCCGGCCTCAAGGCGCAGGCAGGCGGCACTACCGAGGAAGTGGCTGCGCTCATCAACAAGGCGATCACCATGCGCGGCGATGAACCGGCACCGCGCATCGCACTGATGGACCTGTATCTGCGCGCCAAGGACTTCCGCAAAGCCATATCGGTGGGCCAAGATGCCGTCGCCGCGCTGCCTGATCGCCCCGAGCTCCTCGATCTCCTGGGTCAGGCACAACAGGCCGGCGGTGAGTTCAACCAGGCGCTGGCCACCTACACCAAGCAGGCCAGCATGCAGTCCGGCGCGGTGCGCCCGTACCTGCGCATGGCGGAAATCAATGTCGCCGGCAAGAAACCCGAGGCCGCCGCGCAAAACCTGCGTCAGGCGCTGAAAATCAAGTCCGATCTGGTCGAGGCGCAACGCGGCCTCATCATGCTCGACCTGCAGGCGAAAAACGAGAAGAGTGCCTTAGCCTTGGCGCGCGAAGTGCAAAAGCAGCGGCCGACCGAGGCGGTCGGCCATCTGCTCGAGGGCGATGTGCATGCGTCGCAAAAGGCTTGGCCTGCGGCCATCACAGCTTATCGGACCGGGCTCAAGCTGGTACCCGGTACCGAACTGGCGGCGCGTCTGCATGGTTCTCTGCTGGCAGGCGGCAACAAGGCTGAGGCCGAGCGTTTCTCCAGCCTCTGGGTCAAGGATCATCCGAAGGATTACGGCTTCCAGCTGCATCTGGGTGAGAGTGCGATCGCGCGCAACGATCTCGATGCTGCGGCACGGCAATTTCAGAGCCTGCTCGCGGTCATGCCGGAAAATCCGGTGGTCCTCAATAACCTGGCCTGGATCAGCGGCCGGCTTAAAGCGCCCGGCGCGATCGAATACGCCGAAAAAGCCAACAAACTGGTGCCGAACCAGCCGGCGTTCATGGATACCCTGGGCGTGCTGCTCAGCGACAAAGGCGATACCGCGCGCGCCCTCGAGCTGCTCGCCCGAGCCGCCGAATTGGCACCGCAGGCGCCAGCCATTCGGCTCAATTACGCGCGCGCCCTGATCAAGGCCGGCAAGAAAGCGGAAGCCCGGCGCCTGCTCGAAGACCTGGCCGCGCTGGGCGACAAGTTTCCGGCGCGGGCGGAAATCGAGAAACTCGCCCAGGAGCTTTGATCCGGACTCCGTGATGCTGTCAACAGTGCGCCATCGATCACTGACGGCGGAATAGTGACGGTACGACTGCAAACCTGTTGCAGAAATTAAAATACTGTACAAATAAACAGTTAATGGTGTATTCTGACTTCCCAAAACAATCGGAAGCCGGCTCACCATGCAAGCTTTTCTGTCCGTAAGCGCCGTACTGCGCGGTAAAACGCAATCCCCGTCACATCCGCGCAATCCCCTGCGCCGCCTGGCCGGTTTTATCGCGCATGACCGCGACCGCTGGGTCCCGGTGGTATGCGCCACCGGCTTCGCCCTTCTCATGTGGGTCGACTGGCTTGCGGCCTGATCCTCTCTACACAACGCATCGCTTCAGCCCGTCGCCATGGGGCAGGCCCTCCTACCCGCCGACGCAGCCGACCCGTCGCACACCGTCGCGCCGGCCATGTGCGGCAGCACCATGGTGGCAGCCATCCCGGGGCTGTGGCGCGGCCATGACCTGGCGCGTCCGGTCCGCCCCGGCATCGCCACCGGTTTTGTGTCGCTCGATGCCGAGTTGCCGGGTGGCGGCTGGCCGGCCGGTGCGCTTACCGAAATACTGCACCGCCAGTCCGGCATCGGCGAACTGCGCCTGTTTTTTCCAGCCCTAAGCGCACTCGCGCGCCTGGGCGCGCCGATCTTTTTGCTCGAACCACCCTGGATTCCCCATGCCCCGGCATTCCTTAACGGCGGCATACCGCCGGCCCGGCTGATCGTGGTGCGCGCGCGCCACCGACCTGATGTGCTGTGGGCCTGCGAGCAGATTCTCAAGGGCTTGAACGATGGCGCGCTGCTGGCATGGCCAGGCCATCTCAAGGCGCAGGATGCGCGGCGCCTGCAACTGGCGGTCGAAGGCAAGACGGTGCTGGCGGTGCTGATGCGACCCTCGGCCGCCGCCACCGAGGCCACGCCGGCGGCATTGCGCATCGCTCTGGAGGCCACCCGCCCGGCGCAGGGCGTTGCGGCAAACACCGAACTTACGGGCATGTTGACCCTGAGAATCCTCAAACGCCGTGGCGGCATGCTGGCGCGACCGATTCTGGTGAGGCCGCCGTCACCCCTGTTTTCGCGGCCGACACAGCCGCCTGCCAACGCTTTTACGACCCATGTTGTGGACCGCGATCAGTCTCACGCGCTTGACTCTCGACTGCACTCCGCAAGCGCCTGAGTGCGCCTTCGCGGTGGTCGAGAAGCGGCGTATCGCCGCCGCCAACGCTTGTGCGCAGGCAGCGGGCGTGCGCAGCGGCCAGAACCTCGCCGCCGCCCTGGCATTGATGCCAACCCTGACCTGGGCCGAACGTTCACCGGCGCGCGAAACCGCCGCGCTCGAGGCCTTAAGCCTGTGGGCCCATGCATTCTCGTCGAACATCGCGCTTGGCCCACCGCATGGCCTGGTGCTGGAAACCGGCGGCAGCCTCCGGCTTTTCGGTGACCTATCCACTTTGCTTGCACGCATGTCGACAGAGCTCGCAGCGCAGGGTTTCACCGCGATCCTGGCATCCGCGCCAACCCCGACCGGTGCACGCATGCTGGCCAGAAGCGGTTTCGCGGTGCACCCGGCAACCCTGGCCGCGCTGCGCGCCGCCCTGCCCGGATTGCCGGTCACCTGCCTGGATAGCGCAGCCGGTTTCGCAAGCACCTTCGAGACCCTGGGCCTGCGCACCGTGGCCGACGTGCTGGCCCTGCCGCGCGACGGTCTGGCACGCCGTTTCGGCGCCCATATCGGCGACGAACTCGACCGCGCCATGGGCCACAAGCCGGATCCGCTCAGGCCTGTCGTCACCCCGGTGACATTCAAGAGCGTGATCGCGCTGCCGGTGCCGACCGAATCGGCCGAGGCGCTGCAGTTCGCCTGCGCCCGTGCCTTCCATCAATTAGAAGGTTTCCTGCGCGCCGGCAAGCAGGCGGTCGATCGCATCGATCTGACCCTGCACCACGAGCGCGGCAACCGACAGGCCGACACCGCAGTCCGGCAGGAGCAGCACCTAACGCTGAATTTTTTCGAGCCCAGCGCATCGAGCGCGCGTTTCATGCTGATCCTGCGCGAGCGCCTGAATCACACCACGCTTGTGCAGCGGGTCGAGCGCATCACCGTGTGCGCACCGGCACCGGTGACGGCCGGCGAATCCACCCGCGCCCTCTTGCCCGAACCGGCGCGCGCAGATCATGGCTTGCAACCGCTGCTGGAGCGTCTGCATGCACGCCTGGGGGAAGGCGCCCTGGCCGGTGTCGCAGCGCACGCAGAGCACCGGCCCGGTGCAGCAGGCAGCCTGCCACCGCTGGATGCGCAAGCCGTGCGTTCGATACGCACCGCCGGCAGGCATGCCGGCGCGGCCCTACACGCCAAGACCGATGCTGCCGACACACTCCCCGCCTGGGGCCCACGCCCGGTATGGCTGGTCGAGCCGCCGACGCGATTGGCCGAGGTTGGCGGCAAACCGCATCACGAAGGCCCACTCACCCTGATGGCC
>JAYTDE010000289.1:0-4695 GCA_043736195.1 Burkholderiales bacterium
TCGGCGAGGTCGCGCTCAATCAGGCCGCGCGAGGCCAGTTGCACGAATGCGTCGCCGGAGGTGGCCGGCAACACTTCATTCGCGGCGCACAGGTGGTAGGCGATATCGAGGGCGGCCTGGATCGCCAGCGTCAGGTTGCGCGCCAGGATGTCCTGCAGGTCTTCGTCCGCCGCCAGCAGTTTGAGGGATGCAGGCCTTTTCGACGCCACCCGTTGCAGGCGGCGCGAAAGCTCATGCAGGCGGGCGTCGACGACCTCGGAGTCGATACGCGGGTTCAAGCGAACAGCCCGGCGCGCGCGTTCCTGGCGGCGCGCGCCGCGGTCAGGCGCGCGTCTTCGGTGCGCCGCAACTTGGTAGCCATGCGCGCGCGGGTAGCGCTTGTGTCGCAGAGAAGTTCCTGGCCCGTCAATGCTCGCGCAAGAATCAGCGGGCCTGCCGTTTCGAGATCAACCAGATCAACCGGTCGCCGTGCTTCGTGCGCAATCAGGCCCACGAGCGCCATGCGCAGGTCCGGACTCATCGGGCGGCCGAAGCTGACCGCCACATCAATGTCGCTGTCGGCGCGCGCCGCGCCGCGCGCCAGCGAGCCAAAGACCGTGGCATAGACCGCACCGGCGGCATTGAGGCGTTGCGCCAGTCTTACGTTCAGGCTGCTGTCAAATGCCTGTGCCTGCGGCATCAGGCCGGCGCCAAGCACATAGGCGACCACCCGCCCATGCCGTTCAATCGCCACCGGGGCGTTGACGCAGGCGTCGAGCAGGCTGCCGAATTGGTTCTTGGCGGTGGTGGCGTCAAAGGTTTGCATGCAAATATTATAGCCAAAATAGCTAAAACGATCCATGCCCTCGGGATTGTCGCGGACCGTCTGCCATTCCGAGTCGACGCGCTTTCCGGCTAGCGTGATAATCGGGTTTCACTTTATCCGGCGAATGCCCTTATGAACGATCTGTTTTCCCTGAAGGGGCGCGTGGCGCTCGTCACCGGCGGCTCGCGTGGCATCGGCCGCATGATCGCGGCCGGCTTTGTCGCCCAGGGCGCGCGGGTCTATGTGTCTTCCCGCAAGGCCGAGGCCTGCCAAGCCACCGCCGCCGAGTTGTCGGTTGGCGGAGAGTGCATCGCCTTGCCGGCTGACGTGTCCACGCTGGCCGGTGCGCAAGGCCTGGCCCAGGCATTCGCCGCGCGCGAACCGGCGCTCGATATCCTGGTCAACAACGCCGGCGCCGCCTGGGGCGAATCCTTCGACACCTTCCCCGAAAAAGGCTGGGACAAGGTGGTCGATCTCAACATGAAGGCGCCGTTTTTCCTGACCCAGGCCTTGATCGGCTCCTTGCGTGCGGCAGCGCGCTCGCGGGTGGCCAAGGTGATCAACATCGTCTCGATCGACGGCATTTCGGTCAATCAGTGGGAAACCTACTCCTACGCGGCCAGCAAGGCCGGGCTGATCCATCTCACTAAACGCATGTCGTTAGCGCTGATCAAGGACAACATCGCAGTAAGCGCGATCGCGCCCGGCGCCTTCGCTTCCGAGATGAACCGCGATGCACGCGACAACGCCGCCGAGGCGGTCAAGCGCATTCCGGCGCGGCGCATCGGATCGGATGAAGACATGGCCGGTGCGGCGATCTATCTGGCCTCGCGCGCCGGTGACTATGTGGTTGGTTCTACCCTGGTGGTCGACGGTGGCATTACGCTGGCGCGCGGCTAAAGCAAGCGCGTCGCATTCACATAAGGAGAGGAAAACATCATGGCAGGCGTGAAACGCGAGCGCGATGGCGCGGTAGGCATCCTTACCCTTGACGAACCGGCGCGCCTGAACGCCATGACCCCCGATCTGCTGGGCGACCTGGCGGCGGCGGTCGCCGAGATGAGCGCGGACACCGGGTTGCGCGCGCTGGTATTGACCGGCGCCGGGCGCGGCTTTTGTTCCGGTCAGAATCTCAAGGCCTTCCAGGCCCTGGGTGACGACATCGTGACCGGCGTGATGAAGCTTTACTGGCCGGCCTTCAATGCGCTACGCACCTGCCGGGTGCCGGTGGTGGTGGCGGTCAATGGCGTGGCTGCCGGCGGCGGGTTTTCGCTCGCCATGGCCGGCGACATGATGGTCGCTGCCAAGAGTGCCAGCTTCATTCAGGTGTTTTCGCGCATCGGGCTGGTGCCCGATCTCGGTTCAACCTGGCTCTTGCCGCGCCTGATCGGGCGCCAGCGCGCGCTGGAGATGATGTTGCTCAATCAACCGGTAGCGGCCGGGAAGGCGATGGAATGGGGTTTGGTGCGTGAAGTGTTTGAGGATGCCCTGTTGCGCGCCGGAGCGCTTGCGCTGGCGGCCAAACTGGCAGCTGGTCCGACTCTTGCGCTGGTTGCAACGCGACAACTGCTGGAAGCCAGCGAGCACGCGACCTATGCGGAGCAGTTTCGTCGCGAGATCGAGGTGCAGTCGAAGATCCGCACTAGCGCCGATGCGCTCGAAGGCCGTGCCGCGTTTGTCGAAAAACGTCCGGTGCGCTTCACCGGGCTGTAGGGGCCTGCGTGGAGTCGAATTGGTGATATCTTGAACGGCAAATTTGCCAAACCCCTGGAGAAACCCGCAATGAAACTGAATTTTGGCCGCCTTGCCGCATTGATCGTTCTGGGCCTGATGACCCTGCAAGCCGCCCAGGCGCAGACCAAGACGCGCCTGCAAACCATCCTGGAGCGTGGCACCCTGCGCGTGGGCACCACCGGCGACTTCAACCCGATGTCGATCAAGGACCCGGCCACCAACTCCTACAAGGGCTTCGACATCGATGCGATGGAGCAATTGGCCAAGGATCTGGGTGTGAAGATCGAATGGGTGCCGGCCGAATGGGCCACCCTGGTGGCCGGCATCACCGCCGACCGCTACGACATTTTTTCCGGCGCTTCGCTCAACATGGCGCGCGCCAAGGTGGTCGGCTTCAGCGCGCCTTATCTCGAGGCCGGCACCATGCCGCTGGTGCAAAAGGCCGGCGCCGCCAAGTTCAAGACCTGGAACGATATCAACAAGAAGGGTGTGACCGTGGCGGTGCTGTTGGGCACGGTATTCGAAGAGCAGGCGCGAGCGCATTTTCCGCTTGCCACCATCAAGGCGATCGAAAAGCCGGCCACCGGCTACCAGGAAGTGCTGGCCGGGCGCGCCCAGGTCACCATCACCAGCAACATCGAGGCCGGCACCCTGATGAAGACCTACCCGCAACTGACTATCGTGGGCAGCACCGGCGAGATGCGCAACAAGCGGCCATTCGCTTTTCCGGTGCCGCAAAACGAGGTGGTGTGGGTGAATTTCGTCAACAACTGGGTGGCGCTGAAGAAGTCGGAAGGCTTTTTCGATGCGCTCGAAGCGAAGTGGCTTAACGCGAAGTAGGCGGCAGATCCGGACGGTAGAGGCGGTGCGCGTCGCCGCATTCGCGGCACTGTTGCTGCCGCTTGGCCTCATGGCGGGCTGCGGGGCCGAGCAGACCTACCAGTGGGGCTGGTATGTGCTGGACCCCACCCTGCCCAAGGGTGCGGCGAACATCCGCTTCATGCTGACCGGCTTGTGGCTGACCATCAGCCTGTCGGTCAGTGCGATCGCCCTGGCGATACTGGTGGGTGTTTTGGTGGCCCTGGCGGGGTTGTCGCAGAGCCGGCTGTTGCGCGCTTTCAACCGCGTCTATGTCGAATGCTTTCGCGCAGTGCCGCTGCTGGTGCTGCTGCTGTGGGTGTATTACGGCCTGCCGGTGGTCACCGGCCTGCAGTTCGGCACTTTTGTCGCCGGCCTCATCACCCTGGCCTTGTCGGACAGCGCATTCGAGGCCGAGATTTTCCGCGCCGGCATCCAGTCGGTGGCGCGCGGCCAACGCGAGGCGGCGCAAACCCTCGGCCTGTCGCGCTGGAAGACCTTTCGCTTCATCGTCTTTCCGCAGGCCATTCGCACCATCCTGCCGGCGCTGGGCAACCAGTTCGTCTATGTGCTCAAGATGTCGTCGCTGGTATCGGTGGTGGGCTTACAGGAACTCACGCGCCGTGCCAACGAACTCAATGTCACCGAGTACCGGCCGCTGGAGATCTACAGCTTCCTGGTGCTCGAGTATCTGGCCCTGATACTGGTGGTTTCCTGGGGCGTGCGGCGCCTGGAGCGACGCTTGAGCGTCGGGCGCTGACACCTGTTGCCGCCGCGCGACCGGGCGCGGCACCTCAGTGATTGAGGATGCGTCCGAGAAACTCGCGGCAGCGTTCGGTTTTCGGGGCGCTAAAAAACTCGGCCGGCGCTGCGCGTTCGACGATGCGGCCGCGATCCATGAAGATCACGCTGTCGGCCACCTTGCGCGCGAAGCCCATTTCGTGGGTCACGCAGATCATGGTCATGCCGTCGCGTGCCAGATCGGCCATCACATCGAGCACCTCGCCGATCATTTCCGGATCGAGCGCCGATGTGGGCTCGTCGAACAACATGATGCGTGGCCGCATGCACAGCGAGCGCGCGATCGCCACCCGCTGCTGCTGGCCGCCGGATAGCTGGCCCGGATACTTGTCGGCCTGTTCGGGAATATGCACCCGCGTGAGGTATTGCAGCGCGAGTTCGCGGGCCTCGTCCGGCGTCATGCCGCGCACCTGAATCGGCGCCAGCGTCAGGTTTTGCATCACCGTCATGTGCGGGAACAGATTGAACTGCTGGAACACCATGCCGACTTCGCCTTG